>PAOL01000022.1 GCA_002708475.1 Oleispira sp.
CCGTTAATCTGTTTGGTTTAAAAAGTACAATTTTCGAAGAAACACGCAGTATTTGGCAAACCGTCATTAGTTTAAAAGAAGCAGGTTATGGTGCTGTAGGTTTAATGGTTGTGACTTTTAGTGTCATCATCCCCATTACCAAGGGTTTACTCATTATTTGGACTTGGCTAAGCCCTACTCGATGGCGCTGGCAGCTTATTTCAGTTGTCAGCAAATGGTCGATGGCGGATGTATTTGTTGTTGCTATTTTGGTTGCCTTCTTTACTGCTCAGGCAACCGCCGAATTACAATCAAGCCTGCATGATGGGTTTTATTGGTTCACCTCATATTGCCTGCTTTCTATTATTTCAGGTCAATGTTTAGCTAGCTATGCAAACCAGCAAATTCAGGTCCCAAAATAAAACACAAAAACTGAGCTATCCTTATTAGAACATTAAAGAATATTTGGATAGCNAGTTATGCACACTATCGCACTGCACCACATCTTATTAAAAAGCCCCCTACTAGCAGATGACTTAGCAAAAGAGCTAGATCTAGGAGCCGATTTCGCAGAACTGGCTAGAGAGTATTCTGCCTGCCCTTCTTCACATCAAGGCGGATTTGCGGGCTATCACCAGCAAGACGAACTTCCTCTGACCATTATTGAAGGGCTTGCAGAAGCCGACAGCCAAAAAAGCTATGTTGGCCCAGTGAGAACAGACCTAGGCTACCACCTACTAAAACCCGTTGGTGACAAACCGAAGTTAGCACTCAGTGATGACAATGTTTTATCAGAAGAGACTTCTCTTGATTCGATAGCCCCTGCAATCGATGGTAATATACCGGCTTAGCTTCTCACTAGGCCAGATTATGAATAACGACATAAACAGCTCCAACTACGGCGAAGGTGATGCCTCTTTTAATGCTGCTGGAGGTGTTGAGGGTATCAATAAACTGGTTAATGCCTTCTACGACGCAATGGAAACGCTTCCTCAAGCACAACACATACGAGAAATGCACAGCCAAAATTTAGATGAATCTCGGGATAAATTAACGCGTTTCTTAGCAGGATGGCTGGGCGGTCCAAAACTATTCAGTGAAAAATACGGCCCTATTCGAATTCCCGTCGCTCATCGCCATTTAAGCATCGGACCAGCAGAGAGGGATGCTTGGCTTGCTTGTATGCAGATTGCGATTAATGAGCAACCTTACCCACAAGAGTTTCGTGATTACTTTATGAAACAGATCTATGTGCCCGCTGAGCGTAGCCGTAATAAAGACTAAGCTCATCAAGGTTTAAGCATTATTATTTTGATAATGCTTAAACCCATTACGGCCATTGTTTTTAACAAAATACATAGCTTCATCAGCCTGCTTTATTAATTCATCAATATTTTGAGCGCTTAGCGTCGCCATAGCCGTTCCCATACTAATAGTAATGCCATCCAAGGGAGCAATATCCGTAAAATCTATGTTACGCACCGCATCGATTAGTCGATGACAATATGAATCTAAACCTTCTTCTGAAATATCCTGCAATAGCACAANAAACTCTTCCCCACCAAAACGTCCAACACGATCATTCTCTCGCTTCAGAGTTAATAAAGTCTTGGATAAACGTATTAAGACTTGATCTCCAATAGCATGGCCAAAGTTATCATTAACCGCTTTAAAATGGTCAACATCTATCATTAACAAAGCAATACGAGACTGCACTCGAGATAACATATTTAATTGCTCAACAAAGGCCCGCCTATTTAATACGCCTGTTAAACCATCAATATTCGCCAGCACCTGCAATTTATCATTAGCCTCCTCTAAAGCATTGGCTTTTTCTGCTAACTCAAAAGTACGCTGAGCAACTCGCGCCTCAAGCTTCTTATTAGCGATTAACAACTGCTTACTTAAATCCCCAACCTTCTGCCTTTGCTGAGCCCGTAGCACCACAATATGAATCGCCAGTGACAGTAAAAAAACCAGTACCCCATAAGATAACCATGCACGCGTACTCTCTAACATCTGCGAGTAAGCTGCGAGATCATGAAAACTAGTAACAATTAAAATTGAAGTACCAAATACGAGATAAAAACCTCCAGGGCGCNTACGGAACAGAACTTTTAGCAAGCTAACGCTATAAAGAACGATAATCCCAAGCACTAAGATCTGAAATACACTGAGAAACTGAGTAAATATTTCCGCTGGCAATACAATAATGCTCAATATAGGAAGTATAAAGATATAGCTTACATAGCGAATACTTCGGCGCGAGAGTTCCATGGGGAAAATATAGTGCTGCCATAGCAACAATAATAGAGGTGGTATTAACATCGTCAAATAAACGCATCGTATATGCAGCTGCCAGTTTAATGCTCCGGCTATTTGATAAAGCGGCTGATTATCAGTAATGCCTATCCGAAGTGCTACTAAAAATGCAAACACAGATAAGACTAACGATGCATGATCACGCTTATCAATGAAGTGCTGGATAATTAATAAGAGGCCAGTAATAATCGATAATACAACGACAAGAGCCTGGTCAAACGTCTGCAACGTATATTTATTTCTTAATTCAGAATAAGGGCCAACCTTCAAAGATTGCCAAGGACCACCGCTAGCATTATGAAAATTAGAAACATGCCAAATTAGCTGTGTGTTGCTAGGCAATAAACCCAGTTCAATTAATTGATTGCCGGAATAAGGCTTTGAGCTGTCTTTACTTACCCCCGCAATGCCACCTTCTGCAACTATACGGTTATTAACATAGAGACGAAATGACGTCGATTGCTCGGGTATAGTCATTCCCCAGCGAATATCATCAGGCAAGTTTTTTAAAGTCGCCGTAAAGGTAGCAAAACCAATACCAGGCAGTGATGGGCTAGTAAGTGCAGAACGATCCCAAGTCATCGGCATATCGATCATTAAAGATGGTTGCTTCGGCAAGTCTTGCGGCAGCAGTTGCTCTTGCCAGAACATCCCCCAATCGCCATTCAATGACACTGCACCATCTTCAACTTGCCAGTGAGTGAAATCAAACGTCGATCCAAGCTTTTTAACCGCTGCAGTATTGGCCATACTGAGATGACTAAAGCTCAGTATTAATAGGAATAACAGCCCTAGTTTGGGAAAGGCAATAAGCAAGATAATTCCTTGAGTATTGGTGTATTTATAATGATANCAGCCAGNGCGAAGAAGNNAGTAATCGGTAGCTGAAAANCNAGCAATATTAGGTATAATGANACGTTTNTNTTATTNNNNCAATNATTTAGGGTCACCAATGAATCCAGATTTACAAAAGCTGCAGCCTTATCCTTTTGAAAAATTGACCGCTCTAAAAGCACAAGTTAGCCCAAATCAAAACTTACGCCCTATTGCTTTATCAATTGGTGAACCAAAACATCCTGCGCCCAGCTTTGTCACTGAGTGTTTAAAAGACAATATCAATCGCGTTGAGAACTACCCTACTACGAAAGGCATCCCTGAATTACGTGAAGCCATTGCAAATTGGCTAAAACAACGCTTTGGCTTAACTCATATTAGCAGTGAGCAACAGGTCATTCCTGTAACAGGAACTCGTGAAGCGCTGTTCGCCTTTACGCAAGCTGTTATCGATCGTAGCCAAGATGGCCTAGTCGTTAGCCCAAACCCTTTTTATCAGATATACGAAGGCGCTGCTTATCTAGCAGGTGCAGAGCCTCACTTCTTACCTTGCTTAGAAGAAAATGGATTTAATCCAGATTTCGATGCTGTGTCAGAAGACGTATGGAATAAGTGCCAACTATTGTTCTTATGCTCTCCAGGTAATCCAACTGGTGCCGTACTCGGTTTAGCAACATTAACCAAGCTGATTGCTCTTGCCGATAAACACGATTTCATTATTGCTTCTGATGAATGTTACTCAGAAATTTTTGTTGAAGGTAAACCTGCACCTATCGGTTTATTACAAGCCTGTGAAAATATTGGGCGCCATGATTATGAACGCTGCGTCGTATTTCACTCACTTTCTAAGCGTTCAAATCTTCCAGGTTTACGCTCAGGCTTTGTCGCGGGTGATGCTAAAATCTTACAGCCTTTCTTGCTCTACCGTACTTATCACGGTTGCGCGATGCCTATTCATACTCAGCTTGCAAGTATTGCTGCATGGAATGACGAAGAGCACGTTAAAGAGAATCGCCGCCAATACAGTCTTAANTTTAAAGCGGTATTAGAAATTTTAAATGACCCAAGTATTGCCGATAANATTGAAGTTGAGCAAACAGATGCCAGCTTCTATCTTTGGGCAAAAACCAGCATTGATGAAGAATTATTTGCCCAGCAGTTATTCGCTCAACAACATGTAACCGTTTTACCGGGGTCTTATTTATCACGTACGATTGATGGCACCAATCCAGGACAAAACCGTGTACGTATGGCACTGGTTGCAAGCGTTGAAGAATGTATCGAAGCAGCTGAACGCATTAAACACTTTGTACAAAGCCTTTAATTANCAAAGGCGAAGGAAACAACATGACTGATATTACTGCGAGCCCGTTCGGCACNGAAATAACTCCAGAAGAAATCTTAGATACCCTTGGGTTCTTTGATGACTGGGAAGAACGATATAAATACATCATCGATTTAGGTAAACAACTGCCCGCTATTGATGAAAGTAAGAAGACTGAAGAGTTTTTATTACGCGGCTGTCAGAGCCAAGTATGGATAGATTCTGCCGTAAATGACGGTAAATTATTTTTTGAAGTTGATTCAGATGCTCATATTGTTAGAGGCTTACTAGCGGTTGTATTAAGCGCGTATAACAACAAAACACCTGACGAAATCTTAGACTTCGATATCGACAACTTTTTCGCTCAAGTTGACCTAGTGAAACATCTAAGCCCAACTCGAGGAAATGGTTTAACCGCAATGGTTAAAAAAATTCAACATACCGCGCAACTGCTGAAAACCAACTAAGCGATTGCTGCTGATAGTGAACGAGCCTCAGCCATTCCTACTTTAGGAATGGCCTGATTAACAGGTTTTGGACCACCCGTATATTGCTGAAACTTAATGACCTTACCATCTTTAAAGCTATAGATATGTGAGGCCGCTAACTTAAACTGTTTTTGTGTGTCTCTATTTNTACCGGTAAAGTACCCAAGTACCACAATATCATCACCCGCATCTAAAACGCGTTCAATAATAAAACTCCAACGCTGCCATTCAAAATTGAACGCTTTATAAACCTTATTCATTACTGCTGAAGGGCCTTGATGCGTGCCTTCTCCAGGGAAGCCATGATTCTGTTGCCAGATAATAGAGGGGGAACATAATTGCATAAAACGCTCAACATCTTGTTGGCGAAAACAACGGTATAACTCAAAGACTACTTCCTTGTTTTTCATCATTAATCCTTAATATGACGTAGAATACTTCTAATCCTTTAAATTCACTTCAATGTGAACTAGTTATCAGTTTAGCACCCAATGTGGATTATGAAAACTTAGTGAGCCAATATTCTTATATTTATAATTCTTTCTTTTGATTATGCTCAGCTAGATTATCGTTTTATAATCATGAGATTAAGACTGACGAACTGACATTAAGAAACATATGGCCATTAGACCTCGCATATATACTCCTGAAGNTCTGGAGTTACACACAACAGTAGATTTAGAAGCTCAAGCCAGCACTCACTTGGTCAAGGTTTTAAGACTAAAAGAAGGGGCTGAGCTGCGTTTATTCAATGGTAATGGCAACGAATATTTAGCTCGTATAACTGTCGCGGGAAAAAAGAACGCTCAAGTAGAAATTAATGAAATTCTATCCCAAGATTCAAAGGTCAGCTTCCCTATGCACCTAGGTCAGGTCGTTTCTAAGGGCGACCGTATGGATTTTACGATACAGAAAGCAACTGAACTGGGGATTACCGACATAACACCACTTTGGAGCGANCGCTGNGATGTTCGTTTAAAAGGTGANCGCCTAGAAAAGAAAATGGAGCATTGGAAAAANGTGGCCATTTCTGCCTGCGAGCAAAGTGGTCGTAATCACATTCCAACCATTCATCCCGCTATGACCTATCACGAATGGGCCAGCTCGGTTGAAAGTGATACTAAATTAGTACTTCATACCCGTGATCAAAANAATCTAGCCGANATTCAAGCACCAAAATCAGTTGCGCTGTTAGTAGGCCCTGAAGGTGGAATTACAGATGAAGAAGTCGAACTATGTATTCAGCAGGGATTTACAGGACTGACTCTCGGCCCTCGAATTTTGCGAACTGAGACAGCNGCACTGGCAGCATTAAGTTTATTTCAATATCTTTGGGGGGACTTTTAATTAACGTTTTAGTTAAAAGTTTATTGATAATTAATAAAATAAAGAGCTAATTAAAAATAGAGCTTACTTCATCTAAAGTAAGTTCTCTGCTTTCCCCCAGCTGTAAACTTTTATCCAGTGATAGATTACCAATCGAACGCCGATTCAATGCCAAAACAGGATTTCTAAAACGACCAAACATGCGCTTTATCTGATGATACTTCCCTTCCATTAATACCACTTCAGCAATCTTACTAGAAAGTATTTTAAGCTCTGCAGGTTGCGTTGTAATATCCTCGAATGAGAAATACATTCCTTCAGCAAAGGCCGAAATGTAGTCTTGAGTTAAATCATTCTCTAACTCAACTTCATAAACCTTGCTTACTTTTTCTTCCGGAGCCATCAACTTTCTCGACCAGTAACTATCATTCGTTAATAACAGCAAGCCTGAAGTGTTTAAATCTAACCGCCCTACAATGTGCAAACTATCGAGTTCACTGACAGAGTAACCTTCCAATAAACTGATCACAGTTTTATGCAGATCATCCTTTGTTGCACTTACAACGCCAATAGGCTTATTTAACATAATATACAGTGGCTTTTTATTTTGCAGAATTTCCCCATCACACTCTACGCAATCAAACTCTTCAACAATCGAACTCACTTCCCGAATCGTTTCACCATTAATAACAATGCGCCCCTGAGCGAGCATTAACTTAATGTCACGTCGGTTAATTTTCAGCTCTTTACTAATGTAACGATCAATTCGAAAAGACTTCGTTTTCATATTAAATGTGCATGTTCCATTTTATACGTGCCATTTTAAACGTGCGATTTTGTATTTNATTTTATATGTAAGACAAAAACTTAACTCAAAATTTTGGTTTTTTCATTAATCATCACAGAACGAGTTAAATCTAATTGATGATTTTCTAACTGCAGTAATTTAGCCTTACGCTCTATACCACCAGCATAGCCACGTAACGTATTATCACGGCCAATTATTCGATGACAAGGAATAATCAACCAAATAGGGTTTCGAGCATTCGCACTCGCAACTGCTCTAACTGCATTCGAGTTACCTATGTTAAGTGCCAGCTGTTGATAGCTTGCGAAAACACCATGCTTTACATCACCTAAGGCCTGCCAAACTCGTTGCTGAAATTCAGTGCCTTGCGGATCAATTGGTAGACTAAATTCGAAACCCTTTTTTNATAAGTGCTCACCTAAGAAGTACTGATCCAATTGCTTACGGCAAGAGTTATCCCAATCAGGTAATTGAAGAGAATCTGTTTCTTTATCAACTTCAGGTAATACAAACTTCAAATACTGAATATGGGTCTGAGTGCCTTGGACAACAATATCACCCAATGGACTACTCACTGTTATACGATATGGATAACTCATCTAACCTCACTACGCGAACAAATCTATACTGTCATTAGGTTATCTGTTGCTGCTAAAGCACGATAAACCCTGTATTATGCGCTCTCAAAATATAGGCCTCTATAATTTAGGCTCTTGTATTTAGTCTGCTAATTTCATATCAGTCGTAACTCAATCAGGCCAGTATAATGTCTAAATTTTTCTTCAAAGGACGCATAGAGCTTCCTTCAGATTACAGCACTTACAACTACAATACCGATCCAAGTACTAAGCATGGTTCCAAAAAGCACCCTATCTCTCTCACCGTAACCAGTGAAGCGAGACAAACTGAAATTCAAGCTGTACTAAAAGAACACAATATTTTTGCCAATATCACGTTAGATACAGACGCTGAAGAAAATATAGGCGAATTGGATATGGTACTGAATAAGCCAAAAACAGTGGTATTGGATAAAACCCCTAACCGCAACGATCCTTGTTCTTGCGGCAGTGGTAAGAAATACAAAAAGTGCTGCGCTTAGCTCATTTGATAGTTTGTTTGATAGTTTTCGAAAACTGAAGCCCACTCATCATAGTGGGCACCTGCATACTGGCGCAACAACGGAAATAGCCAATTAGCAGCAGCTGGAGCTAGGTTGAAATCATCATCCAGTGGTTCGCTAACCCCAGGAAAATTCAACGCATACTGAACAGCACAAATACAAATTAAAAACTGGCCGATTGAATCTGCAATGGGTGCAAAATCCCAAAAGCCCATCCCTTGCATCGCACTGTATACAGGGCTGTTTTCGCCCCACTCTGAGGTTTTTACAATAATAGGATCGCCACCTTCGTGAGCAATCAAAAACCAATCATCTTGCCACTTTCCTAATTCACCGGTTAAACCGGTAAACATCGACGGCTTTAAAGCCAAATCTGAAGACTTTAATAACTCAACAGGATGACCAACACTTTTGACTATTAAACCGCTTTCAGGACAAATATGATCAATATACTCAACTAGCTCTGTTGGTAAGACTTTATTAGTCCCCTCAGTGAGAGCAGAACTAGTACCCACAAATTGCTGAGTCTTCTTTTTGCTAAAGCTATTGCTAAAACCCGCAATTATAGCCAAAGCGTCATTCAAATTCATAGTCAATGTACTTTCCAAAAAATAGAGTGTCGAATATAAGATGCTATTTTAAGTCATTTCAAAGCCCACTCTCAAGCTCAGCGTTCAATATGTCCGGGTCTTGCCAAAAAAGTGAACCCAATAAAAAATCGAATATCGGTAACGTAATATTAAAATTAGCCTCACCCATTTTGTCTCGTTTATGATGAAGTACGTGTAAATGACGTAATGCATTCCAGCCAGGAATAATTATAAATAATTTCTCAACCCAATGGCCACGTGGAATGTGATAGCTAAAATGCATGGTTTCATATAATAAATACCCGCTAATAGCAGCGGCAGAGAATATGAAAGCGACATTCATACTCACTGCTTCGCTGAGTAAGTAGCCTACTGGAAAAATTAATCCAATAATAAAAGCAAAAATTAAATACACCGGAAATAATACAACCCGCCAATCACGCACTGCCTGATAATCCATTGCATGCTCTAAAAAGAAACTATGATGATCACCGGTATGGCGGCTATAAAATAATTTTCCATAACGGGTCTTTTTATGACCCAGCCAACGATGTGCGTAATATTCAGCAAAGTTCACAACCAACATCGTTAATGGAAATACAATCCATTCAAAAAAAGAAGCACCTGCTAGCTGCGAGAGGGAAAAAGCAATCACGGATAATCCGACCAATAATACGCTAAGCATATGAAGTCCACCGCTATAGTTTGGACTGATATTTTGGCGATACATAGCTCGGAATTTCGCCATTGCCTCTAAATTCATCATCGTCATATGTTTTACTCTTATTTTATTGTTATACAACTTGTGGATTGGATATTTAGAATACCAGCATATCAACACTTGATTTTAAGGCTAATCAATAATACAAAAGAGTCTTATTCACAAAGCAAATAATACTATTACATTATGCCTCTGACTCTTCGTAATCTAGACCTTAATTTGCTGCCCATATTTGAAACCCTCATGCGTGAACAACATTTAACGCGGGCAGCCGAACAACTTGCAATGAGCCAACCGGCTGTCAGCAATGCTTTAAAGCGATTACGCAGTAGCTTTAATGATGAGTTATTTATAAGGACTGCCCGTGGATTGATACCCACTTCACGAGCCTATGAACTTCAACAGGCTATTCAGCCTGCTTTACACATGATACAAGACGGATGCACCGCTCCTGAGTTTGAACCCAAAACTAGTCTAAAAGCTTTCTCGATTTCAATGAATGCAGCGACAGAGTACTTAATTTCACCCTATCTTTATCAATGGCTTCAAAATACAGCGCCCAATATGAAGTTGCAATTGCACCCTGATCACCTTGAAGATATTCCGATTCTTTTAAAAGATGGTCGCTTAGATTTTTCATTAGATTATGTTGACTTTAATGATGATCAAATTCACAGCGAAATCATTGCAAAAGAAGATCTCGTAATAATATGCGCACAGAATAATAAAAAGATTCAAGGTAACATTAGCCTGAAGCAATTTGAATCATTACCCCAGGTAAGCTTAATTCCAAGATCTAGCCTAACTCATAAGCAAAGCCAATTACGTGGTACACCGATAGAGCAGTTAATGAATGACGACCTTCCTAACAGAAACATTACACTTAATGTCTCCAGCTTTGTTGCTATTCCTAACATCGTCGCCAATAGTGAATTAATTGCTATCGTACCAAAACGAATTGCTCAACAGTACAATAAATCACAGCCAAATACTCTGCAGTGCCTTGCAATTCCATTTACTTATCCACAAGTAAAAATGAAATTACTCTGGCATAAAAGCCACAATAGCGATCCCGCACACCAATGGTTTAAACAAGGCATGAGTCATCTTGCCAAAACCTTCTTTTAAGATTTAAATAATNAGCATAAAAAAACAACTCACAGCAATTACGGTAGCGGTTAAATGTTCCGAAAGTTATATCATTAAACAGAGTTTTTATTCCTCTGACTATGTAACGCTATTAGCATAAAGGCTGGGAGGTTCATCACTAAGCCATACATCAAAGGTACGACGGCTAGACTTGGGCTGTCTAGTAATACGGCTGCGATAAACATCCCCGTACCAGCATTTTGAAAACCGACCTCGATAGCCAAAGTTTTTTGGATGCTAGCGTTAAAGCCCAGTGCCTTAGAGATTAGATACGCAATCAGCATAGCTGTAACACATAAGCTCAANCACAACACGGCTACCCAGATGCCCATTTCGAGCAATTTAGGCCACTGCACAATAATTAAAACAAGAATCAAGCAGACAAAAGCAAAACCTGTCACTTTAGCAATAAAGGGTTCCCACTTAATGATTGCCTGAGTCCAATAGTGACGAATTAGCATGCCTAAAATCACAGGAAATGCCGTGACGACTAATAGCTGCATTAATGTTTTGAAGAAAGGTAAATGAAGAGTAATAACATCTCCTCCCAACCATAAAAATTGATATGCCAAACTTACTGGAATAATAAAGGGCGCAACAAGACTGACCACTGCCGTCATTGAAACTGATAACGCAGCATCCCCTCCCGCCAAGTAGGAAATAACATTAGAGCTTGCGCCACCAGGACAAGCGGCCAAAATAACTAAGCCCAAAAACAATAACTGAGAAAGCNCTAAAGAGACGGGGATAAATAGCTTNATAGCAAAAATTAAAGCCCAAGCGATCAAGGGCAATANCACCAATTGCAAAGTTATGCCCAANATCACTGTTTTTGGGTAACGCGCAATGCGACGGAAATCATTTAACGTTAACGACAAGCCCATCGCGAGCATCATNAAAGCCAAAAACAAAGGCAACATAAACTGAGTTAAAATTTCTAAAGTAGTCATAATTTCTTTTTATAAAGACATAGGCAAGCGCGTTGAATCTACAACCTTTCGCATTACAAAACTTGAGTGCACACCACTAACCCCTTCAATTCTAGTTAGCTTACCGAGTAAGAATTGCTGATAGCCTTCCATATCCTTCACGATAACTTTCAGCAAATAGTCNGCAGACGAACCTGTAATCAAGTAGCACTCTAAAACTTCAGGAAAGCCCGCAACTAAGGTCTCAAAATTTTCAAANCGCTCTGGAGTATGACGATCCATACTGATCGAGAGCATAGCGACCAAGTCTAAATCCAAGGCTTTGGGATCAAGAACGGCAACCGTTTTCTGAATAATGCCGGATTCTTGCAATGCCTTTACGCGGCGAGAGCAAGGTGAAGGTGATAACCCGACCTTTTCAGCAAGCTCAAGATTTGAAATAGCACCGTCTTTCTGCAACTCATCAAGAATACGTCTATCTGTTCGATCTAGGCTTATATTTAGCTTTAAACTGCTCAAATTTATCCACCTCAACAATAATTGATTAATATTTAGAAGATATCAGACATTTATTGCAAAAAAAATAGATTAAAGCCTCAATTTGCCATCATTCACCCTATCTTCGCACTTATAATTACCTCAANAGTTAGTTAACGCATTTTATAGATTGTAGGTGCCCAGATGAACCAGATTCAAACCANCCGTTTTAATCACAAGAAATATCAGTCTTTCCAGCAAAGCATGCCCGCTTTAAAAATGGAAAACCGCCAATGGCCAAGTAACACTATTACTAGCGCTCCACAATGGTGTGCGGTTGATCTTCGTGATGGCAATCAGGCTTTGATTGAACCTATGTCAGTGGCGCAAAAACAGCAAATGTGGCACTTGATGATAAAAATGGGATTCAAGCATATTGAAGTAGGCTTTCCATCTGCTTCACAGCCTGATTTTGATTTTGTGCGTTGGTTAATTGAAGAAAATCAAATCCCTGAAGATGTCACTATTCAAGTGTTGACTCAGGCTCGCGATGAATTAATTGAACGCACCTATCAGTCTTTAATAGGTGCAAGCCGTGCCATTGTGCATGTGTATAACTCAACATCGCCTGTGCAGCGTGAAAAAGTCTTTGGTTTAGATAAGCAAGGCATTATCGATATAGCGATNAAAGGCGCAAAGAAAGTTCAGAGTGAAGCAAAAAAATACCCAATGACCGATTGGACTTTTGAATACTCACCTGAAAGTTTTTCTAGTACAGAAACCGACTTTGCTATTGATGTCTGCAATGCGGTAATCNATGTGTGGCAGCCAACTGCCGACAATAAAGCGATTATTAATTTACCTGCAACTGTGGAATGCGCAGGACCAAATGTCTTCGCTGATCAAGTAGAAACGTTTTGTAACGGCGTTGATCAGCGTAATAACATCATAATCTCTATCCATACCCATAATGACCGTGGTTGTGCTGTAGCAGCTGCAGAAATGGCCATTTTGGCCGGGGCTGATCGTATTGAAGGCACCTTAATGGGTAATGGTGAACGTACAGGCAATATGGACTTGATTACAATGGCAATGAACCTTTACAGCCAAGGTATTGATCCAGAGCTTGATTTATCCATCGCCGATGAGATTGTTACAACCGTTGAACAGTGCACACAAATAAAAACGCACCCTCGTCACCCTTGGTTTGGTGAATTGGTTTACACCGCATTTTCAGGCAGTCATCAAGATGCTATTAAAAAGTGCTTAACCATCCAAGAAAAAAACGATAGCGAAGCGGCAGCAAACAACACACAAAGTCAGTGGGACGTTGCTTACTTNCCAATTGATCCTAGTGACTTAGGTCGTAATTACCAATCGGTTATCCGTGTAAATAGCCAATCTGGAAAAGGCGGCGTGGCTTACATTATGGAAAGTGAATTCGGTATTAATTTACCGCGCTGGATGCAAATTGAATTGAGTAAAGCTGTGCAAGACTACAGTGTTAAACACAGCTGTGAAGTTGACAGTGAAATGATTCACACCATCTTCCAAAAGCAGTTCATACAAGCCAATAATCACTGCGATCAACAATATCAGGTATTGGGTTATGAGGTGCATAAACAAGGAAGCCAAGAATCAATTCAAGCCAGTATTTGTGATGGCAGCATTCACGGTGAAACGGAAACAATTCACGGCCAAGGTAAAGGCGTTATTTCAGCCTTGAGTGATGGTTTACACAAAACATTGGGAATTGATTTTCAAGTGCAAAACTTTGATCAGATTGCATTAAGCACTGGTACACATGCTCAAGCTATGGCATTTGTTCAGATTAAAGTTCATGGAGAAAGCTTTGTTGGCATAAGTCAAAACGAAGACATCATGACCGCGACCATCAATAGCGTGTTAGCTGGAATCAATNGCTACCTAGAGTACTCAAAAGTTGCGGCTTAACGAGCACNAAAAATACGTTTTTATTGAGAGAGTAGATATGAGCTTAAGCAATACGCTTAAGCTCATTTACNTGCTCTAATCTCTGATCNACCTGCTTCACAGCTTGCTTATAACTTGAGCGCAAGTGTTTCTTCAAATGCCTCGTCGCTTCCTTATAANNAATGCCTTTTAAACGACAAAATAACGCCAATAAAAATACACTGTCTAATTCGGTTAGGGCAGGCTGACGGTTTGCCATGGAGTTATAACAAGAGCCACAGCCTCCGCGAAATGTATAAGCAGAGTTACTTAACAACACGCCAAAACCCATCATGCTAGCCAGTACTTCACTGGCTTCTGCAAAGAACTTTACTCCACCAGGCGGTTGCAATTTTGATTGCACAATCAAATGCTGAGCAAACACATGAGCATAACTGGCACTTAAATCTTCAGGCTTTAATGTTTGATGCGGGTTATAAAATACAAATAGCGGATGCTGAGTAATGATCACCGGCACGCCTTTCCCATAAATACCGTCTCTAGGATATGAATTGCGGTAAATAAGCGCCAACTCATCTTGAGGAACAGGCTGTACTTCGCACTCATTATCTATATCNCGTTCAACCAAGGACTTGAGNTNAAAAGGCCAATGACGCAAACCTGCATAACGTAAGGTGTGTTGAAAAATATTCTGCGCCTTCTCATCCACACTACTTACACGGCCCGGAAAAAACTCATTACTGGGAGCGACTAAACGGGTTCTATTGAAAAACTCTTCGTGGTCAAAGTTCTGTAACACCCAAGCAACCGTCGTAAAAATAAAATCAGCACTATTTGAGTCGATTAACGGTTTGGGTTTAAAAAACGAAGGCGTTAAAAAAGCAGGCACAATACTTGGCATAAGATACTCTTGTCATAACAGTTCGGACAAATACACTTTTAAAAAAATCTAAAAATACAGTTCTATTTAAATTAACATACTATAGACAGCACTTAGACGACAAAGATTCCTAATATGACATATTTACCCGCTATTGAAATTGAGCCCTCTAATCAAGGCGCCAGCCATACTGTTAATGCCAGTATTATTTGGTTACACGGATTAGGCGCAAGTGGAGATGACTTTGCGGCACTGGTTCCCGAACTTAAAAACATGCTGGGTGATACCTTCAATAACATTCGCTTCATATTTCCTCATGCTGCAGAAATTCCAGTGACCGTGAATGGTGGTTTTTCTATGCCTGCTTGGTACGATATTTTAGATATGCCTACCAATACTAAAAATGGAGAAAGTGCAGAGCGTCAAATTAATCAAGACCAGCTTCTATCCTCCACGAAAGAGATTCAAAAACTAATAGATCGTGAAATCGAGCGAGGCGTAAACAGCGAACGTATTGTAATACTCGGTTTTTCACAAGGAGGCGCTGTTGCTTATCATGCGGCTCTTACTTATCCACAAACACTGGCAGGCTTAGCAGGGCTTTCTACTTACTTCCCCACACTCACTGCTCCATATAGATTCATGCCAAGTAAGCAAAATAAAAACATCGACATTCAAATCTATCACGGCAGCCAAGACCCTGTAGTTAACGAAAGCCTCGGACTAAAAGCTCAAACTGACTTAACTCACTTAGGCTACAAAACACAATACCAAGACTACCCAATGGAGCATCAAGTTTGTTATGAAGAAGTGCAAGATATTGCGCACTGGATCCAAAAAAAATTGAACCTCAAAACAAACTAGAGCTTCAAAGCAAACCGTCTTAGTTTTTCTGTAATACTAGCAAACGATTATTAGCAGGCATGGCAAGATTATCGATTAAAACCAAATCACAATCCTTAGCCACCTGCTCAATCTCAACCAAATCTTTAATACCCGCCAGCGGATTTACACAAGTTTTTAGCCACTCATCCAAGCTTGCATTGCCTTCACTGGTAAACTGTCCATTTTCATTAACGGGTCCATAAATAATAAACAAACCACCATGAGGTAATATCCCGCTCACCTTAGTGAACATATTCCTCACGCTTTTATCACTAATATAATGAACTGTATTCGCCGTAAACACATGATCTGTGATTATCTCAGGCCAATTTTGATCGACATCCAAAACCAATGGCGATAAGACGTTATTAAGCTGCGCCTCATTAATCCACTGCAGCATCCCTTCATGATTATTCAATAAATCACTTGGCTGCCATGTTACATCTGGTAATTCTTGTGCACAAAAAACAGCATGCTGTCCCGTCCCGCTACCAATTTCTAATAGTTTAATAGAATTAGTCTGCTGGCCCTTTGAAAGTAAGCTTTTTAGCGCATCCGAAATCGGTTTCTGATTACGTAAACACGCTTCTGAAATAGGTTTAACCATAATAAAAGTCCTACAAAACTGTACAAAAATAATACTAAAGAGTGATAGAGCTGTATTGCGTTAGTGCGTAACGTTGATCAAATACTAAATAATAAAAAAAATAACCAAAAACGCCCAATATAAAAATAACCAGTAACTGACTAATCCGTAAAAATATAAGAAAAGGATGCAATTATGCTAGGTAATATGATGGCAAAGCCATTACTCATTTCAGACCTTATCGAACACGCTGAACGTTCTAATCCCAAATCTGAAATCGTTAGCCGTCGCTGCGAAGGCGACATTCATCGCTACACCATGCACGACGCGGCAAACCGCAGCCGAAAACTAGCAAATGCTCTAACCAAGCTTGGCGCAAAGTCATCCGATCGAATCGCAACTTTAGCATGGAATAACTACCGCCACTTTGAATTATATTTTGGCGTATCCGGTATTGGCTCGGTATTACACACCATCAATCCCCGTTTATTCCCAGAGCAGTTGGTTTACATTATTAATCATGCAGAAGATCGCTGGATTTTTGTCGACCTCACATTTGTTCCATTATTAGAATCTATTAAAGATCAAATTCCAAATGTAGAAGGTTTCGTCATTATGACCGACGAAGCAACGATGCCAACCACTAGCCTAGACAACGTAATTTGCTACGAAACCCTTATTCAAGATGAAAGCAATCAGTTTGAATGGCCTGAGTTCGATGAAAATACTGCCGCTAGCTTGTGCTACACCTCTGGAACTACCGGTAATCCCAAGGGCGTTTTATACAGCCATCGATCTACCCTTATTCATGCCATGTCAGAAGTCAGCAGAGAAGCGCTAGGGATTAGCAGTGTGACCTGCATGCTACCAGTAGTTCCTATGTTCCATGTAAATGCGTGGGGCGTGCCGTATGCAGCTGCAATGACAGGGGCAAAATTAGTGTTCCCAGGGCCGGGAATGGACGGCGCATCCCTATGGGAACTCATTGATTCTGAACAGCCTGATTTATTGCTAGGCGTACCAACTGTTTGGCTTATGCTGCTTAATCACATGGATGATATTGGCAAAACATTAGATTCCGTTGAGAGCGTTGTTGTAGGTGGATCAGCCGCTCCGCTTTCAATGATTAAAAAGTTTGACCAAGTGCATAATGCGTTTTTGATTCACGCATGGGGCATGACTGAGATGTCGCCCATTGGCACATCAAATGCCAAAACTGCTGCCATGGAAAATATGCCGCTGGAAGAACGCTATAAATTACAACAAAAACAAGGGAAGCCTGTATTTGGCGTAGAAATGAAAATTGTTGATGATAACGGTCAACCTCAACCACACGATGGTATCGCTTTTGGTCGCTTATTAGTTCGCGGGCCATGGATTATAAAGCAATATTATAAATCTGATGACATGAGCAACTTCGAAGATGGTTGGCTAGATACCGGTGATGTTGCCACCATTGATGAAAATAATTACTTAGGCATTGTTGATCGCTCTAAAGATGTTATTAAATCAGGGGGGGAATGGATTAGCTCTATCGATCTAGAAAATGCGGCCGTTGGTCATGACGATATTGTTGAAGCTTGCGTCATTGGAGTCGCTCATGAAAAGTGGGATGAACGCCCAATACTACTGGCTATTCGCAAGCCAGGTTCTGCGGTATCTGGTAAAGATGTACAAAACTTTTTAGCCGATAAAATTGCCAAATTTTGGATGCCTGACGAAGTCCTCTTTGTTGAAAATCTACCTCATACCGCCACAGGTAAGCTGCTAAAAATCGACTTACGTAAGGAGTACCACGACTATTTAATGAATAAATAAGTCGATCTCGACCTCAAATATTAGAAACAATCTGTCTTATCGCAGTAAGCTTAAGTAGCAGTAGACTAAGGGTGAACATTTGTATGCTCTTTAGTTTACTGCGATACTTACGGTAACTATTCGTTATCGAGCCTATAATAATTAGAATGACTGCAACCACTATCCCAAGCGGTGAAGCTGAAAGTGCCACTCGCGAACTGAAAACAGAAAAAAACGAACTCATTAGCCAGTATGCTGTGCGTAATAATTTCAAAGCCTTCGGCCAATGCATGACAACCATAATTCCTTACTTTGTATTGTTTTATGCCGCTATCGAAAGCATCAAGGTTTCTTATTGGCTCACCGCAGGGCTAACACTACTATTAACATTCTTTATTATTCGTGTTTTCGTAATGCTTCACGATTGTGGCCATAATTGCTTATATGAGAAACCACGAGAGAACAAAATCTTTGGTTTCATATTTGGCGTACTTTGTGGCGTTCCTCAGTATGTTTGGTCTAAACACCATGACTATCACCATGCGACCAATGGTAATTGGAATAAATACCGAGGCCCACTAGCTGTTTTATCGGTAGACCAATATGGCGATCTGAATGAAAAAGGGAAAAAATCCTACACTAATCAGAGAAAGCTGCGTTTAGCACCTATGGCTGGCTTCTTATATTTCATTTTCAACCCAAGATTCACTTGGATGAAAGGTAGCTTGCAACTAGCTGCTTTTTATATCAAACAAAAGCTATCAAAGGCTTCAAGTTCGAAATCAAGTTCAGAAATTCTTGCAGAGTTCAAAACGAACTACTGGAATGATTGGCAAGAGTACGCTCATATGTCTGCCAATAACATTATATTACTCAGTGCTTGGGTATTAGCGGCGAGTTATTTTGGTGTGATTGAGTTTTTTACGGTTTACATCATAGCGGTTTCGTTAGCTGGAGCTATTGGCATCATCTTATTTACTGTGCAGCATAACTTCGAAGAATCTTATGCTTCAGGTGATGAAGGCTGGAATTACTTTACAGCAGCTTTAGACGGAACCAGTTTTTTACAACTACCAAAACTTCTAAACTGGTTTACCGCTGATATTGCTTTCCACCATATTCATCATATGTCAGCCCGCATCCCTAATTACAACCTTGTTAAATGCCATGATCAATACCAACACTTGTTTGATCGAGTGAAAAGAATTTCACTGAGTGAAATCCCCCATGCCTTTAAATTTATTCTTTGGGATAATCACACGAATAAAATCATTAGTATTGAACAATACGAAACGACTTATGGCAAAGCCGCCACAAGTTAAAAATACAGCCACTCCAAACCATAGGGAGATCATCACACAGGGTGATTTCCTGAGGTTCTAGAAATAAAAGTGAACATGGCTTTCATTTTATGGCCATTCTAATGATTTAGGGTGATCAGGTAAGATGATATAGCAGTTAATAAGCAATCTATAACGCAAATCCTGTGCTAGTCTTTTAATAAGACATAATTAAAGCACCGCCTAATGCACCATGTTTGAACACGTCAAATTAGCAACTATTAATAAACTGATAGCAAGTACAATTATATTAGCCTGTACCGTATTGGGTATTGGCACACTCGTCATTCAAAAAAACATATCCCTTATCGATACGACCTGGAAGCTCTATCAAACTGACCGATCTGATAAATCTCGCCTAGAAAGTTCACTTAGGTCTGCTATTGGTTACGGCGGCATGATCCATGATTTTAAAAATTTCGTTTTACGTAATGATCTAGAGTATATGGAGACAATTCACAAGGATATTGGCTTTGCTGAAGCCATTATCAAGCAATATCGTTTACTGCAACTAACAAACGAAGAATCAAAAGCCTTAAACGATATACACAACGTGCTGAATGCCTACGAACAGGCACATATCGAAATAGACCATCTGTTCAATTTGGGATATACAATTACTCAACTTGATGAATTCGTAAAAATTGACGATAGCCCTGCACTAATGGGCCTTAAAACACTGAGAAAAGAAGTAAGGAAAAGCTTACCGCCCGACACTCCTCTAAGCAAAGCACGAGTTAATGCAGATCTACGTGCCGCAATAGGATATGGCGGCATGATTCACAACTATAAAAATTATGTACTACGACACGACTTAAAATATAAGAAAACCGCACAGATAAACNTAAAAAGAGCCTATGGCGCAATTGAAAAGTTTCACAGCCTAGAGTTGACACACGCTGAAATCATGGCCCTAGAAGATATAGAAAACACATTAAATAAATATANTGATAATTTAGAAAGTACTNCCAAATTAATTAACATGAATATAAGTATNANGGAAATTGATAGNGCGATTCTCATTGATGACTCAAAAGCTCTCAAAGCCTTAAATCTTATAGATAAAGAAATACATGACCAAATATCCAATTATAATACTCAAATTTCNAAAGCTTTAANTATTGTAAAAANTACTGCGAATATTGTAACGTCNGGGCTTTTNGTCTTNCTNGTCATCATCTTTATATTTGGAATGTGGCTNGTNCAATCAANNGTTATGTCTCCCTTGCTTCGCCTAACCGATAAAATTGTTAGATTGTCCAAAAATGATCTTTCAATAGAATTAGAAAATGAGCATAGCAATAATGAATTAGGNAATATCGCAAGAGCAGTATCCGTCTTCAAAAATAATATAATTGAACGTGANCAATCAGGAATAAAACTTAAAGACGNGAATAATGAATTAAATCTACAATTAAATAATATTATCGAATTAAAAAATCAATCTGAACAACAGACAATTAAGGCAATCGAACTAGCAAAAGGGTTATCTGACGCAAGAAAGTCCGCTGAAATATCAGCCGCCGAAGCAGAAGAAAATGAGTTACGCGTAAGATCCATATTAAACGCGGTACAAGATGCAATCATCACGACAAATAGTGAAGGTGTTATTGAAAGTATTAACCCTGCTACCTCAAAAATATTTGGTTACCAGCCCACTGAATTAATTGGTGCAAATATTTCCATGCTCATCCCCTCTTCTCATATAAATTTGCATGATGAATATATTCTAAATCTCTTTAAGAGAGGGGAGTCAAGCAGCATATCAGAGCCTATCGAGCAAAAAGCTCAACACAAGAATGGCACCCAGTTTTGCATTGAGCTGTCTATTAACACTATTACTCTTGCTAATAAGAAAAAGATTATCGGCGTAATAAAAGATATAACGGAACGTAAAAAATCAGAACAAGAGCTCAAAAAGCTTGCTATGACAGATCCACTTACGATGCTCGCCAATCGAAATCAATATAATATAAAGCTATCCGAAGCAGCAGCCGTCGCTCTACGATACCAACAACCTTTTGCATTAATGCTACTTGATTTGGATAAATTCAAACCCGTTAATGATCTTTATGGACACCCGATGGGGGATTTATTATTACAGCATGTCGCACAAGTGCTATTAGCCAGCTGTCGTGAAACTGATACCGTTGCACGGCTTGGCGGTGATGAATTTGCGATTATACTGCCCTCCAGCCAAAAAACTCTTGATACCGAAGCCCTTTCTAAGCGAATTATTTCAGAAGTATCTAAACCTGTAACCATTGAAGAACACACGATTCAAGTTGGCATCAGNATNGGNATATCNACATTNCCCNANCATTCTGACNACATTGAACAATTACAAGTACAAGCTGATGATGCACTGTATCAGCCTAAAAAAAAATGGCCGTAATACCGTCTATTCCTTCGAACAGAACAAATAATTTCCTTCTAAATGCTTTAAATCAATGATTAGTTAGACGCAATTAGCTATCATTCGCAGATAGACATGCGAGAGTGATATTTATGCCCGTTCAATTTTCAAAGCTCAAGGTGGGCGATAACGCGATTATCGATGAGTGCCAAGTCAGTTCAGATACCTCAACGTCATCATCACAAATACAGCGTTTGATGATGCTAGGACTTACACCTGGTACACGCTTCACCGTAGTCCGCGTTGCTCCATTAGGTGACCCAATCGAAATTAAATTGCGCGGTTTCAATCTTAGCTTACGTCGTGAAGAAGCTTTAGGACTTTGGGTAACAATATTATGACCTCTGCTACATCCAATATTTCCGCTGACACTAGCCGGAAAACCATCGCCCTCATTGGTAACCCTAATTGCGGAAAAACCACTTTATTCAACATTCTCACAGGCTCTCACCAACATGTTGGTAATTGGCCCGGAGTAACCGTTGAGCGTAAAAGCGGTGAATATAAACATGCCGATACTGAATATGAAGTCATCGATTTACCAGGAACCTATTCACTAAACCCTAAACTTGCGGGTTCCAAGGGCAGTGATGATAATAGTAACGATGACTCGATTGACGAACAAATCGCTCAGCAGTTTATACATAACAAAGAAGCTGACCTTATAATTAATGTACTGGATGCTTCCAGTTTAGAGCGTGGTTTATACCTCACGTCACAATTATTCGACAGTGGCATTCCGATGATTGTCGCCTTGAACATGATCGACGTTGCTCACAGCAAAGGTATGCACCTTGATCATCAAGCGCTATCTGAGCAGCTTGGCTGCCCTGTTGTGCCATTGGTCGCCAGTAAAGGTGATGGTTTAATTACATTGATGGACAGCGTTGAAAACCGTCTATTAAAGCCACCAGCTCAGCAGCGCACGATCGATTTTAGTGAAGACGCTATGATGAGTGAGCCAGCACTTATTCAAGCACGTTATGAATGGGTCGATCAGGTTTGCCAACTGTCCATGTCGATCAGTGAACAGAAGAATAAAACCCTCAGTGAATACATCGACGATATTGTATTAAACAGAGTCTTAGCCCTACCTATTTTTATGGGCGTGATGTATTTGCTGTTTATGTTTGCCATTAATGTCGGCAGCGCCTTTATCGACTTTTTTGACATTACAGCCGGTGCCTTATTCGTCGAAACACCCCGNTGGTTNTTAGAAAGCATTAATTCTCCCGATTGGCTTACNGCTTTACTTGCCGACGGTGTTGGCGGCGGGATTCAGCTNGTGGCGAGTTTTATTCCAGTTATTGCAGCCTTATTTTTATCGTTGTCCTTTTTAGAGGATGTGGGCTTTATGGCCCGTGGTGCCTTTATTATTGACCGCATGATGCGAGCGCTCGGTTTACCCGGGAAAGCTTTCGTACCGCTTATCGTTGGCTTCGGTTGTAACGTTCCTTCTGTAATGGCTGCACGCACATTAAGCAAAGAAGGCGACCGTTTAATCACAACGCTAATGGCTCCGTTTATGTCGTGCGGTGCACGCTTAACGGTTTATGTTTTATTTGCTTCAGCCTTCTTTGTTGATAACGGGGCAAGCATTGTATTCGCCTTATATGTCACAGGTATCGTCGTCGCAATTTTAAGTGCCTTTCTTGTTCGCCGTTTAATTCTTCCCGCAAGCGATAGTAGCTTTGTAATGGAATTACCTCCGTACTTATTACCAACTTTTCGTAATCTATGGATGCACACTTGGCACCGCCTAAAAGGTTTTGTATTACGAGCAGGTAAAGCCATTGTCGCCGTGGTTATTATCTTAAATGTATTAAATTCTCTAGGAACCGATGGCAGTTTTGGCAATGAAAACCAAGAGCAGTCAGCTCTCAGTGAAATCGGTCGCTTTTTAACCCCTGCGTTTTCGCCTATGGGGATCGAGCAAGATAACTGGCCTGCAACAGTCGGAATCTTTACTGGCCTATTTGCGAAAGAAGTCGTTGTCGGTACCTTGGATGCTCTCTACACAACGAGTGATAATAGCGATGAAGAATTCAACCTACTAAATAGTCTAAAAGACGCTGTCGATTCTATTTCGACTAATTTAACCGACGTTGCTAACAACCTAGATGATCCACTCGGTTTGAACATGGGCGACTTAAGCGATACTGAAGGGGTTGCTCAAGCACAAGAAATCGCTAGCAGCACCATTGGCGCTATCCAACAAAAATTCGATGGCCAATGGGGTGCATTTGTCTATTTGTTATTTATATTGCTGTACATGCCTTGCGTGGCAACGTTAGGCGCTATCGTCAAAGAACACGGCACCTACTGGGCTGGATTCAGTATGCTTTGGTCATTCAGTGTCGCTTATGTTTTATCCGTTATTTTATATCAAGGAGCGACTTGGGCAGAGCACCCTTCGAGCTCGTTAATGTGGATTGTAGGATTAACAATCTGGCAGGTTATATTGACGATATTACTGTTTAGAAGTGGTAAAAAACAAGCAGTGAAAGAGAATTTAATTCCTTTAAAGAATATTTAAGTCTGGCTTAAATATTCTTTAAACCTCTATTGAATTCTCATTAAACCAATGGATAAAACGGATATTCTTTTTGGAAGTCGGCCAATTTAAATTCTTTCTGTATTGTTTCAGCAAGATCTAAACGGCGGCTTCTACGAGCATCTAAACCATCAAACTTTAATAACTGTAAACATTCTAAACATACGGTTTTATTGTTGGGCTGGTTGAGCCCTGCGATAAAATTAGCTTTCAGGTGGCGTCGTTTTTGTACGTGTTCACAAGCCGCCAAATGAAAACATTCTTCATCCGACCAATTTAGCCACAGGCGAGTATTTTTAAAGGCGATGGTTTTATCTTTTAATATTTTTAAGCGGCTGCTTTCAATATTAAATGTACCTTGTTCCAGTAACTCACGTTCGCTGTAGGTTATTTGGCGCTGAGGATCGAATAACTCAAAGCTGCCTAATTTTTCAGCCCCCATTATTTTTCGCAATTGAATAAAGGGCTCAAAATCTTCAAATCCTTTAATCTTCATTTAATGCACCTTGTACTGTTATACCTTGATGCTTTTTCATAAATTAAAGCACCTGATCTAAAATAGTGGCAATACGGCTATCCGCATCAGTTCGCACTTTAAACTCTACTCGGCGAGAGCGTTCTTTATCTTCATTACCTTGCTCATCGCGAATGACTTTCGCCGATGATAAACCATTGGCAGTAAGATACTGTTTTAGCCAATCTTTATCTTGTTTTACCTCATCCAGACTCATAACAAAGGCTAACGTAGAGCGCGTTCGTGCTTGTGATAAATCCATATTACGAATATAGGCATTATCATCGCTATAAGCGCCAAGCCAGCCACTTGAAGTATGACCTTCAATACGGATTTCTAAAATATCATCGTGATACTCTTCCTGAGTGATGATCTTCATATAACGCGGAAAGAAGTCCGCCAATATGGTTTGAAATTGCTGTTTAAGGTCTGACTTGCCATTATCGAATAAAATTTCGCTATCGTTAAAACGAAAAGATAAATCCTTATCCAGCTCAGCGCCCCATCTTGTCAGGTCATCAGCGAACTCTTCTTGCAAATCTTTATACAATTCTTGGCGTAAGTGATCATACAAAATAGCGACATCTTGAATGCGATTACGCTCAGTTTCCACATCAACCATAAACACCACAGATATGAGCATAAAGATCATCATCAGCCCTGCCATTAAGTCACTTACCGCAACCCAATGGCCTTCTTGATCTTTCGATTGCTCTAATTCATTCTCGTCCATGTATTTCTCTTAAGACTCGGCTAGATTTTTATAGTGCTTTAATTAGAAGATTCTGCAGAACGAATGTCTTCAGCCAGCTTCACCACATCTTGTAACTTTTTAGTGAGTGGTGAGTAGTCACTGACAAATTTTTCTGACAAGGCCGTAAGTTGCATACCAAAGGACTGGAGTGCTTTATTTAATTCTTCTTCCATTGAGTCATCTAATACTGCAACTTGACGCTCTACCTTTTCGGCGATGCGCGTGAGCTGCTGATGAGTTAACTGTTGTTGCTGCTGCAGCTGCGCTCCCGATCGCTCCATAACCTCACTCATTTGCTTATTAATACCTTCTTGGGCATTAGTAATGTGTTCAACAGTCCAGCGCTGCTGTTCATGTACCTGTTCAGCAATACCGGTGGTTAAGGCTGCGATACGTTCTTCTAATTGCGGTAAACCGTCAGCCGCATTATTCACAACCGTTGCTAGTCCGCCTAACTGATCCTCTAAGTTAGCGCGCTGAGCTTCCATTCCGCTGAGCAAGTCTTGTAGAGATTCAGAGATACCATTGAATGCATTCGCGTGCTTCACCATATACTCAAAGGCGTTACTGGCTTCTTTCATTGAACTGGCCGTACGTTCTTGCTCGTCAATCAATTGCTGTAACTGCGCACGGTAGTTATTTTGCCAATCTAGCATCTTGCCGACACTTTCATTTAAGCGCTTAAAGTTATCACCATACTGCTCGTTAATACGTGTGTTGAAGTCTTGCATTACGGCTTCAATTGCTTCTACCAACGCCTTAGCATTCGCATCAGCCATGCGTTCTTCATAGTGTTCTAATACATAGACAATTTGGCGCACACCATTTTGATTTTCTGCATGTTGCTCTTTCAATAATGAAGGAACCGATTCGGTATTTTCCGGATTAAATTGATCTGCTAATAACTTCAAAGAAGCATCTAGATCATCAATACTAGCTGCGCGAGTTTGATTTTCAGTTCGGCGATTAGATTGAGCAAAAGTACTGCGGAGTTTTATTGTGAGTGCACCTAACAAGCCTGCAATTGATGACCAAAAAGCCGTTTTCAAACCATCCATAAGCTTGGGAACACTGCCATGAATATCGGTAGTATCAAAACTCCATAATCCCAGCGCCACACCCAAAAAGGTGCCAAAAATACCAATACTGGTAAGAATATTCGGCGCTAGCTCAACCGTTTTGCTTGAATAATTAAAAAAATGGAAATAGATCGTTAAGGCAGTAACGATGCCAATCAGAACCAACGTCCATGGAGAGAACTGCTCCAACATGAAGATATTCCTACAAAAAATTAAAAAACTTACTAATAGACTAGTTCACTCTGCGTCATTCTTCCTTGTTGGAATAAAAAAAGTCATAAAGAGCAAAAAAACTTATAAAAATAAACTGCTTCACTACCAGTCATATTGCGCCAAAGATTCTATAAGAAGACGGTAAAAGACGTCTATATTGCATAAATATCGTTTATGAGAACAAGTAAATAATAATCCCACCTATTAATGAAACATGGTCATTAATCTGTTTGCTTTAAACACACGTATAAGATTGAAGCATTTAACATTTGTTGGTTAAATGTGGGGCGAGGTTCGTTATTGGGTGTCTTGTCTTTTCGCATGTTGGTATTTAGAAAAGGCCCCCCAGTACTCAACACTCCTCTTAAATATAGAATATGCACTTTTCAGCATATCATTCACAAATAAGTCATCACAAAGAAGGGGTCTTCTATGACTACCACAACTTGGGCCGTACTATTAATCATAGTATTAATCGGCTTAGCTTATAAAAAAGCTAACTTAATAGTTTCAACTATTGTAATTGCAGTACTAACTGTCGCAGCGTTCTTTACTGATGCAGCGACTGGTTTTATCGCTACCTCAGCTGTCTTTACTGCTGTATTTGGCGTATTAAGCCTTTCTACTTTCCGCGCTAATACACTCACGCGTCCTATCTTTGCTATCTACAAAAAAATTCTGCCAGAGATGTCTGAAACTGAGTCTACTGCTCTTGAAGCCGGTACTGTTTGGTGGGATGGCGAATTATTCGCAGGGAAACCTAACTGGAATAAACTGCTAGATCATCCAAACCCTCAGCTGCGTCCAGACGAGCAAGCCTTCTTAGATAACGAAGTTGAAACTTTATGCTCGATGGTTAACGAATACGAAATCAAAGAAAATGGCGATATGCCGATTGAAGTATGGAACTACATTAAAGAAAATCGTTTCTTCTCAATGATTATTCCAAAAGAGTACGGCGGCCTAGCCTTCTCAGCACAAGCTCAATCAGCTGTTTTACAAAAGCTATCAGGTCTTTCAAGTGCTGTTCTTTCTACTGTTGGTGTTCCTAATTCGTTAGGCCCTGGTGAGTTGTTGCTTAAGTACGGTACTGAAGATCAAAAAAATCACTACCTTCCTCGCTTAGTCGACGGTCGTGAAATTCCATGTTTTGGTTTAACTGGTCCTCGTGCGGGTTCTGATGCAACTTCACTTCCTGATACAGGCGTTGTTTGCAAAGGCATGTGGGAAGGTAAGGAAGTTCTAGGTCTTAAAATGAACTTCAACAAACGTTACATCACCCTTGCACCTGTTGCGACGGTAGTTGGTTTAGCGTTCCGCATGTTTGACCCTGAAAAATTATTAGGCGATAAAAACGATATCGGTATTACTGTTGCGTTATTGCCACGTGAATTAGACGGTATGGAAATTGGTAATCGTCACAACCCAGTTGGCTCTCCGTTTATGAACGGTCCAATTTTCGGTACTGATGTTTTCATTCCTTTAGACTTCATTATTGGTGGCGCTAAGAACGCAGGCCAAGGTTGGAGAATGTTGGTTGAGTGCTTATCTGTAGGTCGTTGTATTACACTTCCTTCTTCTGGTGCTGGCGGTGGTAAATACGCTATTGCAACAGCCGGAGCTTATGCTCGAATTCGCCGTCAATTTGGTATTCCAATTTCTAAATTGGAAGGTGTTCAAGAGCCTTTAGCACGCATTGCGGGCAACTCTTACATCAATGCGGCTGCGGCACGTGTTACTGCAATTTCGATTGATAACGGTGAAAAACCTTCTGTACCTTCTGCAATTTTGAAGTACAACTTAACTGAATCTGCACGTCAGCTATCAATTGACAGTATGGACATTCACGGCGGAAGCGCGATTATGCGTGGCCCGAATAACTATGTTGAATCTGGCTACTCTTCTGTACCGGTTGCTATTACGGTTGAAGGTGCAAATATCCTGACCCGTACCATGATCACTTTTGGTCAAGGTGCTATTCGTTGTCATCCATTTGTTCTACCGGAAATGAATGCTGCGAAAACCAACGATTTAAAAGCATTTGATAAAGCATTATTCGGCCACTTCGGGTTTATCTTCTCGAACATCGCACGTTCTTTTGTTTTAAGTACTACTAACGCTGCTTTCACTTCTGTTCCAGCTTCTGGCCCAACGAAGAAATACTATAAGCAAATCAACCGTTACTCTGCGAGCTTCGCACTATGTGTTGATATGGCAATGTTCTCATTAGGCGGCGAATTAAAATTCCGCGAGTTAATTTCTGCTCGTTTAGCTGACATGGTTTCTAAATTGTATCTTGCGTCTATGACGTTGAAACACTGGGAAGACCAAGGTCGCCAGAAAGACGACTTGCCATTAGTTGAATACGCAATGGCCAAATTGTTTTCTGAGTTCGAAGATGCATTAGATGGCTTCACTAAGAACTTACCAGCACGTCCAGTGGGTTGGTTAGTACGAGCCTTAACAATGCCTCTAGGTCGAAGTGTTGCTAAACCAAATGATAAACTAGTGGCAAAAATTGTTGATTTAACAACGTCTGCTACTGCAACTCGTGAGCGTTTGATCACGGGTACTTACCGTGGCGATAACGGCCGTAATCCAATGTTTAAGTACGATTCATTATTAGCTCGTGTTGACCAAGCTGATCCAATCTACAAAAAAATTGGCGAAGCCTTGAAAGCTGGCAAGTATGACGAGTCTAATTTGACTATTGAAAACCGCATCACCGATGGCATTGCTATGGGCGTTCTAACTCAAGAAGAAGGCGACTTCATGATTGCGTTTGAACAAGATGTGTTAGATATGGTGAATGTTGACCACTTCCCGCTTGAAGGCCTAGGTCCTGTTTCTGTAAAGCATCAGTCTTCAAAAGACAAAGCGGCTAAAGAAACTGCTTAAGATTTAGTACGATATTAGTGCGATAAAAGCCCTACTAGGTTGTCAGCAATGATTATCTAGTAGGGCTTTTTTATATCTGCTATTTTACTATTTTATATATTCAAATATTCATCATGGTATCTTCATGGAAACGTTTTACGATATTCAACAACGTGCAGCTAAGCGAAAAGGTGGCAAGGCTGCTTTAGCATCGATTGTGCATAAACCGTTAACAACACCGCAATTAATGAAAATCTCTGATGATGAGTGGTTAGAAGAATTTACACGTAAGGTTTTTCAAAGTGGCTTTTACTGGTCTGTCATCGATAAAAAATGGCCAGGATTCCGTGAGGTCTTTTGGGACTTTAATATTAAAAAATTGTTAATGATGCCCCCTGAAATGCTAGAGGAGAAATCTTCTGATGAGCGCATTGTTCGTAATTACAATAAAGTAAAAACAGTTCCTGCTAACGCATCGATGATTCACTTTGCAGCAAAAGATGAAGGTAAGCCATTCCACCAGCTCGTTGCTGAATGGCCATCTGACGATATTATCGGCTTGTGGGCTTGGTTAAAAAAACACGGTGCGCGTTTAGGGGGAAATACGGGAGCTTATGCTTTACGCCAATTAGGCAAAGATACGTTTTTATTATCCCGAGATGTAGAAGCGTATTTACGCGCCAACGAAATTATTGATGGCGGCGTACAAACTAAGAAGTCTTTAAAAGCAGCTCAGGCTTTCTTTAATCAAATGCAGCAAGAAAGTGGTTTATCGTTGCAGGAGATTAGCCAGACGATTTCTTATAGCGTAGGTGATAACGTTGTTTGAACGAGTACCGTCACTCAAGTAGACTACAAATAACTCCCTGAAGCATTAAAGCCAGAATGAATAAGCAAAAACGTACCGAGATTTTCACCCGCCTGCGCAATGAAAATCCGAATCCAGAAACAGAATTAGAGTACACCACTCCGTTTGAACTACTGGTTGCGGTAGCTCTGTCTGCGCAAGCAACCGATGTAAGCGTGAATAAGGCTACCCGAAAACTTTACCCTGTGGCCAATACGCCAGAAGCAATTTATGCACTTGGGGAAGACGGACTAAAAGAATACATAAAGACCATCGGTCTATTTAATAGCAAAGCCAGAAACGTGATTAAGCTCTGCAAAGACCTTATAGAGCTTCACGGCAGCGAAGTTCCCGAAGATCGTAAAGCTTTAGAGGCCTTAGCAGGGGTTGGCCGTAAAACCGCTAACGTAGTATTAAATACAGCCTTTGGCCATCCAGTGATGGCGGTGGATACACATATTTTTCGTGTGTCTAATCGTACCAAAATTGCGCCGGGTAAAAATGTGGATGAAGTTGAACAAAAACTGATGCGCTTTATCCCCAAAGAGTTCTTATTGGATGCCCATCATTGGTTAATTCTTCATGGTCGTTATACCTGTATCGCGCGAAAACCTAAATGCGGTTCATGCATTATTGAAGATTTGTGCGAATATAAAGATAAGATTGAAATTGATTAATAATCTAATATAAACACGTGCTGAGGGAATTACCATGAGAATGCTACACACTATGCTACGCGTCGGCGACTTGGATCAATCAATTGAATTTTATACCAATGTCATGGGCATGAAGTTACTTCGCCGCCGTGATAACGAAGAATATCGTTATACCCTCGCTTTTGTTGGTTACCAAGAAGAAAGTGAAGGCTGTGTGCTAGAACTAACGCATAATTGGGATACCAGCGAATACGATCTAGGAAATGGTTATGGCCATATTGCATTAGAAGTAGATGACATCTACGCTACCTGTAATATTATCGAAGACCTAAATGGCAAAATCACTCGAGCCCCAGGGCCAGTAAAAGGCGGCAAAACGGTCATTGCTTTTGTTGAAGACCCTAATGGTTATAAAATCGAGCTGATCGAAAAAAAGACAATAATAAATGATTGATCAAGGCCAACTATTTCATACTCCAAACCCGTGTAGAAGCATCTGCACGGTGAATAACAAAGGCTTCTGTAAAGGCTGCTATCGCAGTCGTGAAGAACGTTTTCATTGGAATGAGTTTACCGAGTACCAAAAACACTTGGTCGTTCAGCTTTGTATGGTACGTGAAAAAAGAGTTGAGGCAGCAAGACGTAAAAAATTACTGGAAGAAGCTCAAAATAAAGCCCAGCAGAAAGC
>PAOL01000023.1:0-31314 GCA_002708475.1 Oleispira sp.
TTGCGCCTATATCGTTCGCCTTAGACTAAAGGCTAATACTGCTGGTACTAGCATCGAGGTAATACTGGATAGGTAATCAAAAAAATCATAAGAAATGATTAAATAATAAAAAATACTAATAATCTCGTAGAGGCAATGCAGATGAAAAGTACTAATAAAAAACAGCATGCAGTTAAAAGCACAATGAATAAGCTCGCTATGACCATTGGAGTCGTTAGTGGATCTTTATTCGTGTTATCGCCGACCGTACAGGCCGCAGAAACTGATTTCAGTTTTGGTGGGTTTATAAAGTTTGACGCTATGTTCAGCCAAAGTTCTGACACGAAGCGTGCTGGTAACGTTGGTGATGATTTTCTTGTACCTTCTACGATTGCTGTAGGTGATGGCAGTAACGAAGGTGATGTGGTATTTGATACTAACTCTAAATTCAGTCGTTTATGGTTTAAAACATCAACCATGACCGACGTAGGTGAAATTAAAAGTCATGTAGAAATGGATTTTAATGGAGCTAATGATGAGCGTTTAACTAACCAGTCAAGCTCAGGCTTAAGACACGCTTACCTAAAGTGGAGTAATTCTTCAGACTCATCAATCCTTGCAGGTCAAACTTGGAGTACTTTTTTCAATGTAGGTGCTTTGCCTGAGGCAGTTGATTTTGTTGGCCCAACTTCTGGCACCATCTTTATTCGTCAAACTCAGGTGCGTTATACACAAGCTATGGGTGATGGCAGCTTAATGATTGCAGCGGAGAACCCATCAGTGAGTTTTTATGATGGTGGCTCAGGTTTTAGTGATAACCAAGTTGATGATAGCAGCATGCCAGACCTTATTGCTCGTTATGACGGATCAGCTGGTGATCTTAAATATAGCGCAGCTGCGATGATCAGACAGATTAACTATAACGATAATGTTAATGATGTTGATGAAAGCGAAATGGGTTATGGCGTAACCTTCTCTGGTAAATATTCATTTGGTAATGGCGACGATCTTAAGTTCATGTTGAGCCAAGGTCAGCTAGGTCGTTATATCGCACTTAATGCATTTCGTGATGCCGCAGTAGAAGCCAATGGTGATATTGAGTTAGTGACTACTATGGGTGGCTTTGTAGCATATCGTCATATGTGGAGCGACAAGTTACGCAGTACGGTTAGCTACGCTTTCTCTGAGTCTGATAACCCAGATACTGTCGCTGCAACGACTTCCAAATCTATTAATAATGCCAATGTGAACTTAATGTATTCTCCAACTAAAAACTTAACTTTTGGTGGTGAGTATTTGATTGCAGAGCGTGAAGATGAAAGTGGTGCTGATGGTGATTTGACTCGCTTGCAGTTCACTTCGAAATGGGCGTTCTAAATAAAATTTTAATATGAAAATATTAAATTACGGAGAATTAAATTATGGCGTTTAAATCTGAAGATGATGCTAAAGCATATTGGAAAGAAAATGTCGGAATAATGATCAAACTATTAGTTGTTTGGTTCATTGTTTCATTCGGTTGCGGCATCTTATTTGTCGAAGAACTTAATGCAATTAAAATTGGCGGCTACAAATTGGGCTTTTGGTTTGCTCAACAAGGGGCTATTTATTCATTCGTTATTTTGACCTTAGTGTATGCGAAGTTGATGGCATCACTGGATCGTAAATACGGCGTAGACGACGAGTAGGAGTAACACATTATGGAATTACAAACACTCACGTATATTGTCGTAGGTTTAACCTTCGCACTCTATATGGGTATCGCAGTATGGGCTCGAGCGGGCTCAACTAAAGAGTTCTATGTAGCGGGTGGTGGTATTAACCCGGTTGCAAACGGTATGGCAACGGCAGCCGATTGGATGTCAGCAGCATCGTTCATTTCGATGGCGGGTTTGATCGCTTTCATGGGTTACGGTGGTTCGGTTTTCTTAATGGGTTGGACAGGTGGCTTTGTGTTATTAGCCATGTTGTTAGCACCTTACTTAAGAAAGTACGGAAAGTTCACAGTACCTGAATTTATCGGTGATCGCTTTTATTCAAAAACTGCACGTATTGTTGCAGTAGTTTGTTTAATTATTTGCTCTGTTACTTATGTGATTGGTCAAATGAAAGGCATCGGCGTTGCATTCTCTCGTTTCTTAGAAGTAAGTTACGATGTAGGTCTATTGATCGGTATGTTTATTGTTTTCTTCTACGCGGTTTTAGGCGGCATGAAGGGCATTACTTATACTCAAATCGCACAATTCTGTGTATTGATCTTGGCTTATACTATTCCTGCAATTTTCATCTCTTTGAATCTAACAGGTAATCCTTTTCCCCAGCTTGGCTTGGGTAGCACAATGGCAGGAACCGATGTGTATTTATTGGACCGACTTGATCAAGTTGTTGGTGAATTAGGATTTGCCGAATACACGACCCAGGCGCGACTTAGCACTATGAATATGTTTGCTTATACTATGTCGCTAATGATTGGTACTGCTGGTCTGCCTCATGTAATCATTCGTTTCTTTACTGTTCCTAAGGTAAAAGATGCGCGTGCTTCAGCATTCTGGGCATTAATCTTTATCTCAATTCTTTATACCACTGCTCCTGCAGTTGCTGGTATGGCTCGCTTGAACTTAATTAATACGATTGAGCCAGCAGCGGGTGAAAATCTCGCTTATGATGAGCGTCCTCAATGGTTTAAGAACTGGGAAACAACAGGTCTTTTAGAGTTTGAAGATAAGAACGGTGATGGCAAAATTCAGTATAATGCTGACAAAACCACAAATGAAATGGTGAAAATTGACCGTGACATTATGGTATTGGCAAACCCTGAAATTGCGCAGTTACCTAACTGGGTTATTGCTCTGGTTGCTGCTGGTGGTTTAGCCGCTGCACTATCAACCGCGGCAGGTCTGTTACTAGCTATTTCGTCGGCTATCTCGCATGATTTGTTGAAAGGGGTTATTGCTCCGGAAATCACAGAGAAGCAAGAGCTAATGGCAAGTCGAATCGCTATGGCAGCAGCCATTGCTGGAGCGGGTTATCTTGGATTTAATCCACCTGACTTTGCCGCAGGAACGGTTGCGCTGGCCTTTGGTTTGGCTGCTTCTTCTATCTTCCCTGCGTTGATGATGGGTATCTTCAGTAAGAGTATCAATAAAGAAGGTGCAATTGCGGGTATGATTGCGGGTATTACTATTACCTTGCTTTATGTATTCCAGCACAAAGGCATTATGTTTATTGCTGACACCTCTTTCTTAGGCGATATGTCTGCAAACTGGTTCTTAGGAATCGAGCCAAATGCATTTGGTGTAGTCGGTGCCATTGTGAACTTCGTAGTTGCTTTTGCAGTTTCTAAGGTTACTGCTGAGCCACCACAAGAAGTACAAGATTTGGTTGAGCATATTCGAGTCCCTTGTGGAGTTGAAGAAGCACACGATCACTAAGTAGCAGTACTGTAATAAATAGTCGGCCCACTTGGGTCGACTATCTTAATAGGAAATATTTATGGCGTTTTATAAAAATAAACATGTGGTTGTAGCGATGTTAGTTGCGCCAGTTCTAGCCTTGATTAGTTATTTCTCGGTTGATGCATTTGTTGCTGAAAAGCCTCATGCTGCAAAAGCGGGTGGATACTATGCTTTATTAGAAAAATCCAATTGTCGCTATAGTAGTGGCGCATGTGATTTAAAAAATGGTGATGTGCAATTAAAAATAAAACCTGAATGGATCACTAACCAACGTTTGCGCTTAACCATTAATTCATCTAAGCCATTACAAGATGTTATTGGTGCAAGAGTGAATGCTTTAGGCGAAGAACTTAGTAAAAGTACGATTGATAGTACCGATGAGGAAGGCTTTACTTGGTCGACTGAAATGATTACTCCAGATGCAGATTTAGAGCGCTTGCGCGTTGCTGTTGCGATTAATGAAACTTGGTACTATGCCGATGCTGCATTAAAATTCATTAATTATGAAGTTGCGTTTAATGATGATTTCAGACAGTAAGTTATTACTGAATAAATCACACTTTTAAGTTTTAAATATAAAAAGAATAAAAAAATTAAATATATAGCATACGTATTATTTATAGAGATGAATTTTAGAGAACGTCTCGTTATATAAGTAATGAACAGACTTTAGGTAATAAATTTAATGTCTCCAGAATTAGCCGCCATTCATGATTTTCTCAGCGAATGCTTGCCATTCGATCAACTTCCTAATTCTGTTATGGAACAGGTAGTTTCTGATATTGAAGTAAGTTACCACAGTAAAGGTAGCCAGTTTGGTAAGCAAGATTTGGAGGGAGGTTTAAGAGTTGTTCGCAGTGGCGCTGCTGAATTACGCTGTGGAAAAGATTTGTTATTAGATCGTCTAGCCGAAGGCGATAGTTTCAATTTAATGGGACTTAATGTAGAGCAGCCAGGTGTTAAAGCAACTTTAATTGAAGACGCATTAATTTATACGCTTCCTGAAATTCCTTATCAAAAATTACGCAGTGAATATCGTGCATTTGATCGTTTCTTTTCTAGTCAGCGCAGTCGACGAGTAAGACGCGCCGCTCGGCACGAGCCTGTACCAAACGATATGATGCGGCCATTAAGTGATTTAATGAGCAGTGTAATACTTTCTGTTGAACCCAGTACTACTATTCAAAAAACCGCTGCCTTAATGTCAGAGAGTCGTTTTTCCTCGATACTTGTGATGATCGATGAAGGCTTGGTCGGTATTGTTACAGACCGTGATATTCGTTCTCGCGCGGTAGCTAAAGGGTTGTCTTTAGATGAGCCTGTTACTGAGATAATGACACCGGATCCACTCACATTACTACCGAGCTGTTCTGTTTTTGACGCCACTTTATTTATGACTCAGCGTGGTATTCATCACATCCCCATTATGGAGGATAAGAAAGTAACCGGTATTATCACAGCTTCTGATTTGATGCTTGCTCGTAAGGATGATCCGGTCTTTTTGGTACAACACATCAGTCGCCAGACAACGATACAAGAGCTTAAAAAAGTTGTAGCGGCAATGCCTGATTTATTGGTGCAGTGGGTAAATGCTGGGATACGTTCGCACCAGTTGAGTCACGTTTTGACAGCGCTAAGTGATGCAGTTACTGTTCGCTTAATTGAACTAGCTATAGAAGAGATGGGGCCAGCCCCCGTGCCATTTAGCTGGTTAGGTTTTGGTTCACAAGGCCGCAAGGAACAGCTGTTAGGTGCAGATCAAGATAATGCGTTATTGATCAGCGATGACATGAAACCGGAACATGAACAATGGTTTTCCCAATTAGCTACTTATGTGTGCGATGGTTTAAATGAATGCGGTTATGTTTATTGTCCCGGTGACATAATGGCAACCAACGAAAAGTTAAGACAGCCTTTAAGAGAATGGTTAAAAACTGTTGAGCGCTGGATGCGATCGCCGACTGATAGAGCGGTTATGGAAGTCAGTATTTTTTTCGACATACGCACAATTTATGGTGATAACGGGCTAACAAAAAATCTGCAAACTGAGATGCTTAAACATACCAAAACCAATAGCATTTTCTTAGCAGCGTTAGCGCAGAATGTTTTGAGTACTGCTCCGCCTATGGGTATATTCCGTCGCTTCGTAGTTGAACAAAATGGTGAGCATGCTCATGAACTAAATTTAAAAAAACGTGGCGTTATTCCTATTATTGATATTATACGCCTGCACGCGCTCGCCCACGGTTTGTTTGAAGTGAATACAATTGATCGATTAGAAGCCTTGGTTGAATGTAAAGCTTTAACGATTGTTGATAGTCGTAATATACAAGATGCATTACAGGTTCTTATGCAGCTCCGCTTAGTTCATCAAGCAGAAGAAATTGTTAAGGGACAAAAACCCAGTAATTATGTAAACCCTGCCTCATTGTCTAAGATCGTTGCGAAGCAATTGAAAGATGCTTTTGGAATTGTAAAAGATGCGCAGCAAGGCGTTAAATTAAAATATCGTCCAGGGCTCGGCTAATGCTCTGGTTTCATTTACTTTCTCTCCAGTTTCAACAAAAATTCTATCTCCGGTATTTAGAACAATCGCGTTACGGACATTTATTAAAACATTGTTGGGATGAGTCATTTGATACAAAAAATATCAAACCATCTATGCGGTGTGATGATGTTGAATTCTTGGTGGCAGATTTAGAGATGTCGTCATTGGATTCACGAGAGGGAGAAATACTCAGCGTCGGTTGGGTCGTGATAAAAAATGGAAAAATTCAGTTATCAAGCGCTGAACACCATTTATTAAAAGCCAAAAAAACGGTTGGGCAGAGTGCGGTTATTCATAACTTGAGAGATTGTGAATTGCAGCAAGGTAAAAATATCATGTTTGTTGTTGATCGGTTTTTAGCTTTGGCTGCTGGTAAAGTGTTGGTATTTCATCACTCACCATTGGATATGGCTTATTTAAATAAAGCCAGCATAGAATTGTTTTCTAGCCCTATGTTGCTGCCTGTGGTTGATACTTTAGAAATCGAAAAACAGAAGGTATTGCGCCATAAAGACCAAGTAGAGCATGGGGAGTTGCGGTTAGCTGAGTGCCGCTCACGCTATAATTTACCCGCTTACCCTGCGCATAATGCTTTAATGGACGCACTTTCTGCTGCAGAGTTATTACTTGCGCAGCTTGACTATAAAGGAAGAGACGTTCGGCTTAGAGATTTATTCTAAATAATTCACCTTAGGTTAATCACCTAGTTACCTCTTGATTTTAACCAGCTAAGAACATTCGACCAGCGGTTAATAATGAGCGCAGCAAAAATCAAACTGCACCCTATTAGTTGTAATTCAGACATTCTTTCACTAAACCAATAGGCTGCAATCAGAGCAGTCCAAATGGGTTCTAATATCATAATGACAGCAGCGTGACTGGGTGTTGTTAAGCCTTGAGCATAAGTTTGTAATAAGAATCGCGCAGCGGTACCAATAAGTGCACTTAATAATAACCATTGCCACATAGATACTGTCGCAATCTCAGGCCAACGTTCAGTGAAAGCCGAGATAATAATTCCCATAAGGCCGACAAAAGATAATGAAACTGCGGTTAGTGCTGTGGCAGACATACGAGCCGCTGCACGGCCATTAAGAATAAAAGTTAGTGATAATAAAATAGCAGCACTTAGAAAGAAAAGTTGGCTTGGCTCAGGATGAAAGCCATTCTCTAAACCTAGCAAGCCCAAACCAATAAATGCAACGGGTAAGGCAACCCAATTGCTTTTCTGAACTTTTGCCTTAAAAATAAAATAGCTAATAGGTGCGACAAGAATAGAAGCAATGCTGGTAATGAATGCTCCTTCACCCAGATTTTTAGCGTGAAATAAACCAAAAATCCATAAGCACATCGACATGCCGAATAAGGTTCCTACTTGCGCAGAAGCAATCCACTGCTTAGGGTTTAAACCAATTAAGGATCGTTTGCTAAATAGCGCTAAGAAAATTCCTGCTAACAAAAACCGACTACCAATAAATAGTAGGGGCGGCATTTCATTCATGGCTTCTTTAGAGAACATCCAGCTAATAGCGGCTAATAGGGTAACAATGATGAGATAAACATCAGCTTTTAGAGAATGATTTTGCAAAGCAGTAGCAACTTATAAAAGGGTGAGAATTATAGAAAAATGGTAGGCTTCATAATACCGCGAAATGTTCGGTAACGCAGACTTTATATTGTTAACGGACTGTTCTAGCATTCAGTACAATGTAGGGCTAAAGCACCGACCTACATGAATATCGTGTGTTTACATAGATACAGTGTCGGCTATATTGAAGTAGGTTGGTCTTTAGGCCAACGATTTCTAACGTGCTGTTAAAATATAATAAGGATAAGAGATGCAGTCTCATCAAGGTGACAAACCAACCGTATTGTTGGTTCATGGAATGTGGAGCAACCAAGATACTTTAAAAGAAGTTCAAGACACCTTTATTGATCAAGGTTATCCAACAGAAGCCTTACAACTTCCATATCACTGCAGCAAAGAAGAGCATACGCCGGAAAGCCAAGCCAGTTTGGCTAAGATGCGTTTGCAAAATTATGTCGGGCATGTGATTGAGCGCGTGAAGCAACAGTCTACACCGCCAATTTTGGTCGGACATTCTATGGGCGGTTTATTGGTACAATTGGTTGCCGCGCAAGTGCCATGTCAGCGATTAATTCTTTTATCTTCTGCAGCACCTGCAGGAATCAACGGATTAAGTATTTCGGCTATTAGAACGTTAGGCAGTAATTTATTACGTTTTCCGTTATGGAAAAAAATCACTGAAGTAAAACTAGAAAATGTACGCTACGGATTAGCCAATTCACAGAGTTCAGAGCTTCAACAAGAAATCGCGAAGAATTGTACTTATGAGTCGGGTATGGCGACGCTGCAAATTTCTATGGGGCTGATGCTACGCAGTTATTCGGCGGCACATGTAAACGCAGAAAAGATTAAGTGCCCTGTACTTATTATTGGTGGCACTGCCGATCGAATTACTTCTATAGGTGTGCAGAGAAACATTGCGAAACGCTTTGGAGCACAATGTAAGTTAGTGGAAATTACTGACTGCTGCCATTGGACAGTTTCTGGAAAGTACTTTCCACAAATACAATCCAAGATTGTGGATTGGCTAACAACATAAATTACATAGAAATCGAATTGTATGGGAGGTAGAACTCCTTACAGTTCGATTCTTCTCGCGTCTTCACCTATCTCGCTATCAATATGGCTGACCAATACTAATATTTTAGGTGTATATTCATTTTGAAGCGCATGACAAACCGTTTTAATTGTTGCCTTGTCTAAGCCGTCAAAAGGCTCATCCAATAATAAAACAGGCGCTTGTCTAAGTAGTAGACGTGCTAAGGCCAAACGTTTACGTTGTCCGCCCGATAAATTTCGTCCTTGCGAGCTAAGCAAGGTGCCTAACTTGTCTGGCAAACTTTCTACCCAGTCAGCCAACGAAACTGCTGTTAGCACCGCCCATAATTCTTCATGAGTGACGTTAGGTTTTCCCAACCTTAAATTCGCAGCAATACTTTGTTGAAAAATATAAGGAGATTGAGGTAAATAGCTTATATGGTTTTGATAATCTGAATTGCCGTATAAATTACACTCTTCCCCGTTAATCATTGCCTGGCCCGAAGACAAACAGTCACCCGCAATCGATGCTAGTAGAGTTGATTTACCTGAGCCGCTGCCTCCTCGAATCCACAAGGTTTCGCCAGTTTTAATCGATAAATCTAATGCCGTATTTCCCATACCGTTTGAGGCATGAAAACCGCGCCAGTTGTTTAGTGATATTTGTTTCAGCGGTTGTTTTAAGCTATCAGATGGTAAAGGTGTAACACTGGGCTCTTGATGCAGTTGATTCAAACGACGCAAGCCTACTTGGGACTTTCCTTGAGCAACAAACGACTGAACCAAGGGTAATGCCAATTCATTCACAGCAAATATAGATAAGACAAAACCGACCACCCATGTGCCTTGTATGCCTTCTAGTAGCACCCAGTGTCCAGTGTCTGAATCAATATGGCTTATCAAATATAAACAGCTGGCTATTAATGAAATAGTGACGCAATAAGCTAGAAGTCGCCCTAGGCTAACGGCGTTTTGGATACGAATTTCGGTTTTGCGTTGACGCTCATCTAATTGCCCAAGACGTTTCGCATAATCTTTCCAGTGACCTCGAATGGTTAATGTCACTAAGGCTGAAAATAAACTGACAAAGCGACTACGACGATGCACACCTAAAACTTGTCCAACATGCACCTCATGGGTTGCAAAGCGTCCACAAACATAAGGTACGATTAAAATATGCAGCGCTGCCGCAACGACCATTGGTAAAAGCAGTTCTGGTGAAATTACATAGGCCAAAATAGACACCACCATATAGCTGATCAGTGCGTATATCCAAGGTAAGAAAACCACTAATGGCCATAAGATAATTTGATCAAGATCATTCACTAAACGTTGAAGCAAATCTCCTCGGGTTTGCTCATGTAAATTTGCAGGGTCTTTCGCAACTCGCTGATCCCACACCCAAAGGCGTAAGATTTTTAATAAGTCGAGCAAATGATTGTGTGCCGTAACCTGCTCGCCATAGCGCCCAGCCGTTCGTAATATCGCCATAAAGCGCACGATCGCACCAGGAGTCAGATAATTAAAAGCAAAGCCAACCCCCATAGCCGTCGCCAATCCAGCAGCACTAATAAACCAACCGGAAACACCCAGTAAGCCGATCCCTGCCAAACTGGCTGCGACGCCTACAATCACAGGAACAAGGAATCCCCAAAAGTTGGCAAATAAAAGTTGCTTAAGAGATAACTTAGTTATTTTATTCATGCAAACCTTCCTTGGTCAGAGCCCAGTGCTTATCTGCCCATGTAATTGGATGCGTATCATGACTAACAATCAGTAAGGTTTTGCCTTTTGAGACTTGGTTTAATGTTTCCAATACAGCATCCGCTGTTTCTGTATCTAAGCCAGAACAAGGCTCGTCAAGTAACCAAACATTCGCGTGTGATAACAAAGCACGAGCAATCGAAAGTCGTTGCATTTGTCCGCCAGACAGGCCAGAACCCAATTCAGTTAAAGACGTATCTAAACCATTTGGAAGCGTTTTAATAAATACGTCACACTGACTTTTAATTAGGGCTGCTTCTAACTCGGCCTCACTTGGGGTTTCAATTCCCAATAATAAATTTCGTCGAATACTGCCGCTTACCCATTCAGGCGTTTGTGGCAACCAAGCCAGCTTACTTCGCCACTTTGGAAGATCCAGTTCAGAAAACGGTTCACCATTAATAAAAAACTGCCCCTGATACGCTTCTTCAAAGCCTAATAAAAGATGCAATAAACTTGATTTACCAACCCCAGACTCACCGCTCAACCAAACACGCTCGCCGGTAAATATGTCAGCAGAAATAGGCGCTAAACGATGTCGGCCCGATTCGAGCCAACTCAAATCTCTAAGGCTCAGAAAAGCTTCTTTATTAACAGCATTTTCTTTTTCTGGTGTGTTACTTAAAGCATTGCTTTGCGCAGTGGCCGCTTCTGGAGACGCAGCATTTAATATTTCTAATAAATCAGTGGCAGCGGCTTCCGCTTTTTGTTTGGCGTGGTAATCATTACCCAGCTGGCGTAAAGGTAAATAAAACTCAGGGGCCAACAATAAAAGAAATATACCCTGCGCTAAAGTCACAGGAGAGCTCCCCGTTTGCCAAGGCAAAATTTCGAGCAAACCCAGCCCTAAATATAGGGCAATTAAAGCAATAGCAAGAGAGGCAAATAGCTCAAGTGTAGCTGTGGATAAAAATGCCAAATACAACACACCCATGGTTGTTCTTTGGTACTCTTCGGAGCTATGGGATAAGCGCTTTCTTGCGGCGTGTGTTTGATTCAAGCGCTTTAATTCAGATAAACCCTGACTCAAATCCATAAACTGATTTGATAACATGCCCAGAACACCAAATTGACGCCTGTTTGCCTCGGCGGCTTTGTGACCAACCAAGATCATAAATAAAATAACCAAGGGCGCAGTCAGAATGAAAATAAAAAAGGCAATCCAAGAAATAGGCACAACGAATGAAAGAATCACACAAGGGATAAGACCCACCATAAACACTTGAGGCTTATAGCGACTAAAGAAATCATCTAGTGCATCGACTTGTTCGTACACGCGAGTCGAAAGTGCAGCATCTTCCTCAATTCTTAATCGCGCTGGGCCCAGCTGAGTCAAAATCGATACTAACTTACCGCGTAAACCATAACGAATGTCACGGCTTGCGCTGGTGCAAATACGCTCTCGGCTATAGTTAGCCAAAGCGCGTAATAGCAACGCAAATAAACCAAGTAATAAAAATGATAAGGAAAAAGACTGGTGAAGCGCCATGTCAGAAAACACATTTGCAAACGCCCAAGCTTGAAGCATTAAAGATACTGCAAACAACACCCCGAAACCCTGAGCTAAACGATATTTAAATGACTGCTGTTTTGATAAATCGTCCAAAAACATCGTTTCGGGTGTTTTTAAACGCCCCGATTTTAATGATTTTTTTGCTGCCTTATTCTTTGCCATAGAGTTTACTGTTGCCCCTATTCACCATTAAAGCCAAAAATGTTTACCAATGGGCATTAAGAATGAAAATGTAGACCTGCCCGCAGCTTTGATAATACCAGCGATATTCTTAAAGAACTAATAATCACAATCTAGGATCTGATTCGTAAGAGAAGGGGGGTTATCGTAAGGCGGTTTTGAAAAATGGCCCACCCTACAGGATTCGAACCTGTGACTTCGCCCTCCGGAGGGGCGCACTCTATCCAGCTGAGCTAAGGGTGGGTATAAGCTATATCTGGCAATGGTATTCCGTTATGCCTTCTGCGTCTAGTATCCGGCAAAAAAACACGGTATGTGCTTGTTTTACGAGTGTTTTTACTGAGAAAGAACTTCATTATTGGGCTTGGACTTGTTCTAAATTGTTGCGGGTAAAGCGGTGATATATCAACTTTCGGCTATAATTTCTTACAGATTGTATGGAATAATTTTAATCCAGTACAAAATGCCGCTATAATCTGCGCCAGAAATTTAAAATACACGGATTAACCGTGATAGCTGAGAGGACTTTTCTGTGAAAATGTTACAAGCAATGATGTTATTCGTAGCCACTTTAGTAATGGCTCAAGCAAATGCTTCTACTGATGCATTGACTGATGCGCAAGCGGAAAAGATCCGTGATCGTATTAAGCCAATCGCTGAAGTTTGCGTTCAAGGTGATGATTGTGGCGGCCCTGTTGTTGCGGTTGTTACTGGTCCTCGTTCTGGTGAAGCTGTATATGCTGCTGCATGTACTACGTGTCACGCTGCTGGCGTTGCCGGTGCACCTAAGAAAGGCGACGTAGCTGCTTGGGATAAGCGTCTTGCAAAAGGTTTTGACGCGACTTTGGCTAACGCTATCAACGGTTTGAACGCTATGCCTGCTAAAGGTTTGTGCATGGATTGTTCTGATGATGAGCTAACAGCTGCTATCAAGTTTATGTCGGGTAAATAAGCAACTCGCTTATTTAACGATAAAAAAGAGCCTTTAGCTTACGCTTTAGGCTCTTTTTTTATGTTCTTGAAATAGTGAATCGAATTAGAAATCCGCCATTAAGTTCTTCAGGCTTGCCATGGTTTCTTGGCCTCGGGCTTTCTGCTCTTCAGCAGACACCTCTGTACGACCTTCCCATTCAATGTCATCGGGTGGTAACTCATCAAGGAAACGGCTGTGTGTCGTGTCTAGAATTTCCCCAAACTGTTTACGCTTAGCGGCGTAAGTGATGGTTAACGTACGTTGTGCCCGCGTAATACCCACGTACATTAAACGACGTTCTTCATCAATGGTATCGGCTTCAATACTGTTTCTGTGCGGCATCAATTCTTCTTCAAGCCCCACCATGTAAACATGCGGAAATTCAAGACCTTTCGATGCATGAAGCGTCATCAGTTGAACCTGATCTTCTTCATCTTCATCGGCTTGGCGTTCTAGCATGTCGCGTAGAATTAACTTACTGACGGCGTCTTCAATGGTGACTTCGTCGCCTACTTCATCGGCTTTTTCGATCATCTTTGCGATCGAGTCGACTAAGTACCAAACGTTACTCATGCGACGCTCTGCCTGATGTGGAGTGCCACTGGTCAGATTAAGGTGTGCTTCGTAATCGAGATCTTCGATCATTTCTTTTACGGCTGCCACAGCATCGTCTGCATACGCCATGCGGGTGATGTTGTTTAGCCAATGGCCGAAGCGTCTTAGCTTATCGAGAGCTTTCGGTGTTAATAATTGCTCAAGGCCCAGCTCGGTTGTTGCTGCCATCATCGAAATGCCACGGCGAATACTGTATTCGCTGAGTTTTTCGATAGTGCTAGGCCCGATTTCACGACGTGGGGTATTAATAATTCGCAAAAATGCGGAATCATCAGTTGGGTTAATCAACAGGCGTAAATAACCCATGATGTCTTTAATTTCACTGCGACCAAAGAACGACTGACCACCGCTTAATTTGTAAGGCACCTGGTGGGCTTGCAGCTTCATTTCTAGAATGCGGGATTGATGATTGCCACGATACAGAACAGCGAAGTCGGAAAACTTGCCGCCATAGCGCATGCGACGTTCAACGATACCGGTAACAACACGTTCGGCTTCAATTTCATCATTTTTACACTTCATGATTTTAATCGGGTCGCCGTAGCCTTTATCTGACCACAGTTTTTTGATCAATTCGTGCGGGTTGTTATCAATTACCTTGTTGGCGGCGTTTAGAATCAAGCCAGTAGAGCGGTAGTTTTGCTCTAGCTTCACCAGTTTCAAGTGCGGGTAATCGACTTTCAATAAATTCAGGTTTTCAGGACGAGCGCCACGCCATGCGTAAATCGATTGGTCATCATCACCTACCACGGTTAAACCACTGCGATTGCCAAGGAGCATTTTTACCAGTTCATACTGGCTGGTATTGGTATCTTGATACTCATCCACAAGCAGATAACGAATTTTATTTTGCCAGCGTTGTAATACTTCGGGGTGGTTTTTAAACAGCATGGTCGGAACCCAAATCAGGTCATCGAAATCCACGGCGTTATAGGCGCGTAATGTTCGCTGATAAACCGAATAGCATTGCGCAATCATCATTTCTTGCGGATTTTCCGCTTTGGCAATGGCTTGCTCAGGGTCTAGCATGTCGTTTTTAAGATTAGAGATGGCGCTTTGCACCATATCTAATGCATCATCATCTTGGTCATGATCACGCATCATGATGTCTTTTAGAATGTTCTTAGCATCATCTTGGTCGATGATAGAAAAGCCTGTTCGGTAGCCAGCGGCCTTGTATTCCGAGCGAATAATGTTCAGGCCCAGATTGTGAAACGTAGAAACCGTGAGCCCTCGTCCTGCTCCACCTTGAAGTAGCTGGCTGACACGTTCTTTCATCTCACGAGAGGCTTTATTGGTAAAAGTTACCGCGGCGATGTGGTGGGCTTTAATACCACAGCTTTCGATCAGGTAGGCGATTTTACGGGTAATTACACTGGTTTTACCTGAGCCTGCACCGGCAAGCACTAATAATGGCCCATCGATGTATTTAGCGGCTTCTTTTTGCCTAGGATTTAGATGACTTAAGTCGACCACGAACGTTCCTCTCTGATTCAGGTCGCTATTCTAACAACGATGGCGAAATTTGATAGCAGTCCGTCTTAATGGGCATACAGAAAGAAACTAATAGGATTTAATTCTGGCGATAACGTTCGAGTTTTCGGTAACTTAATGCCTCCATGATATGCCCTGTTTGTATGTGCTCACTATCGTCTAAGTCTGCGATTGTTCGGCTGATCTTTAAGACTCTATGATAGGCTCGGGCGCTAAGGTCGAGCTTTTCGATGGCAAGGCGTAGTAAGGTTTCATCCTCTTCGCTTAAACGGCAATAGGCCTCAACTTGAGCATTACTAAGCTGGGCATTGCTACATTGTTGGCGTTCGGTTTGTTTTTGCCATGCGCGAAGCACTCGTGCTTGTACTGCGGCGCTGTCTTCTTGTGTTTTGGGGTCGATGGTTTGTAAATCTAAAATAGAGATTGGAGGTACTTCTACCTGTAAATCAATGCGGTCTAAAAGCGGCCCTGAGGTTTGTCCTTGATAGCGACGTACTTGGTCTTCGGTGCAGGTACATTTGGCAGACGCATCGCCGTAGTAGCCACAGGGGCAAGGATTCATTGCGGCGACAAGTTGAAATCGTGCAGGATAGGTTACTTGTTGGCTTGCGCGGGCAATACAGATTTCTCCGCTTTCTAGTGGTTCACGCAATACATCTAATACTTTACGGCTAAATTCGGGCAGCTCGTCTAAAAACAAAATGCCGCCGTGCGCTAAAGAGATTTCACCGGGTTTTGGTTTGCCACCTCCTCCAACGAGTGAAATACCAGAGGCTGTATGGTGTGGGCTTCTAAACGGCCTTTGTTTCCACTGTCTTAACCAATCTGTTTGCTGGCGGCTAATAGAATAAATGGCGGCGCTTTCAAGGGCTTCTTGATCTGTCATCGGTGGCAAAATTCCTGGTAGTCGACTGGCTAGCATGGTTTTGCCTGTTCCTGGTGGACCTATGAATATGAGGTTATGCTTGCCTGCTGCGGTGATTTCTAACGCACGCTTTGCTTGTGCTTGCCCACGGACTTCATTCAAATCAGCATGATCTGCGATAAATTCAGCGGGTTCTATATTATCAATTTCATCCAAACTCGTTTGCCCACAAAGATAGGCGCACACTTCCAATAAGCTGCGAGTGTTTTTTTGCTTAGCACCTTGGCAAAGCGATGCTTCTTCGGCGTTGTCGGTGGGTAAAATTAATGTACGATCGGTGTGCTGAGTTTGAATTGCCGCGCTTAAAATCCCTCGAATTGGCCTGACCTCTCCACTGAGAGCCAGCTCGCCAATAAATTCATGTTGTTTTAATAGTGCTTCAGGGATTTCACCTGCTGCGGCTAGTATGCCAATGGCGATAGCTAGATCGTAGCGGCCGCCTTCTTTGGGAAGGTCGGCAGGTGCGAGATTGATGGTGATCTTCTTTGCCGGAAACTCGAAATTACTATTAAGAATGGCACTGCGTACGCGGTCTTTGCTTTCTTTCACCGCAGTTTCGGGTAAGCCGACCATATTCATTGCGGGAAGGCCGTTCGAAAGATGAACTTCAACGGTAACAAGAGGCGCTTGAATACCCACTTGAGCGCGAGTATGGACGATAGCTAATGACATTCATTCTTTCCATAGAATTGTATTTCATTAGCTAGCTTAGATAAATTACAATGAAAATGCCGTGGGCCAATCGTCGTAACTTAGTTAGATAGAAGTCAGCTTTTGGGCCTACTTCTGAGCAGTTATTTTTCTAGTTCTTGCTGAAGATCAGCCAGTTGCTGCTCTAAATTAGTTAAGCGATCTTGAGTGCGCTCTAGCAATTCAGCTTGAACATCAAATTCTTCACGGGTTACCAAGTTCGCCTGTACCAACCACTGCTGAAAATGCGCTTTAGCCATCATTTTCATTTCTTCGCTAAGCGCTTGGCCCGGTAGACCTTTTTCGCTCAAGCCTTGCATCCATTGATCGGCAAGGCCTTTAAGTTGTGCTGGATTGAACATGGTGGCACCTTAATTTAGTAATAAATCGACACTGAAAATTAATCAGTAAATAATCGAACTAGATCACCTATTATCGAATGTCGGGACGCAGCAAGTACCTCCTTGTATGCTCATCGATCTCGTCCATGAGATCGGATGCCCTTATTCAATACTAGGCTAACTAGCTTTCTCTTATTTATTATTAACTTTTCAAATTTGCCGATTATACCAGTAAATAACCACCATCAACATTGATACACGCACCTGTGGTGTAGCTAGAGGCATCAGACGCTAAATACAATACTGTTCCAGCCATTTCTTCTGGTACCGCTGCACGCTTCATAGGAATGTGCATAAGTGCTTGCTTCATGATGGCATCATTTTTAGTTAATGCGCTGGCGAATTTAGTATCAGTTAAACCAGGTAGCAAAGCGTTCACGCGAATGCCTTGTGGTGCACATTCTTTTGCGAAGGTTTTAGTCATCGCAATAACAGCAGATTTTGTAATGGAGTAAATACCTTGGAAATCACCAGGGATAACACCGTTCACAGAGGCAACATTGATAATATTACCGCCGCCATTTTTCTTCATGATTTGGCCAGCTGTAACCGACATGAAGAAATAACCACGAATATTCACATCTGTTGTTTTCTGGAAAGCGCTTAAATCTGTATCTAATACATGACCGAAGTAAGGGTTCGCTGCTGCGTTGTTAACTAAGATATCCAGCTTGCCATGCTTCTCTTCTATTTGCTTAAAGCAGTTTTCGATTTGATCCATTTCACCAATGTGGCAAGCAATGGCTTCAGCACTACCGCCAGCAGCAGTGATCTCATCAGCAACCGCTTGGCAGCCGTCAATCTTGCGGCTAGAAACAATAACGTGAGCACCGGCACTTGCCAATAATTTAGCAATACCTTCACCAATACCACGGCTTGCGCCTGTTACTAGGGCTACTTTATCTTTTAAGCTAAATAGAGTTTCTACAGTCATAATATTATTCTCTTAAATCTTATTATCTTAGATGTGTGCTTGTAATAGCACCCTCGCATAAAACAGAGTGAGAGGCATTGAATAGTTCCAGTTTAAGGAAAAGCCATAGATTCATTAAATGAATAATATGGATTAACTAGAATTAGTAGTGCTTATTATGCTTAATGTATTAATAAATGAAGCTTAAAGTAAATTGCACCAATTAAAGGCTTTGATTCAGCTACGCATTATCAATGTGCATTCACTTTCGAGTAATGCATGAATTTTGAACAAAATGGTGATAAAAATTAATACTAGAGTGTGCGCGCAAAGATGACAATTGGCTAAATGGCAAAAAATCCATTCGATTAGTCAACTTTGTTGTAATTGGCAAGGCCTTTGCTTTTATACTGCTAATGATTTTAACTGCTACTATTTCGAAACAATAAAAGGTAACCATTTTTGCAACAGCAAGAACTTGATCCTAATTTACACTGGCTAGCGAACTACCAAGCTCAATTGGTGTACCTTGATGAAAAAACACGCTTAGGAAAAACCACTCACTTTGGTCCCTTGCGTGTTCAGCGCCCTTTTTACCCTGAAGGTGATTGCTGTGCGCACTTGTATTTATTGCATCCTCCGGGAGGTTTGGTTGCAGGTGACTATTTAACTATTGGATTACACTTGCATCCTAATGCGCAAGCATTAATGACGACCCCATCTGCGGGTAAAATTTATAACAACATCACCGAACGAAAGCAGTATCAAAGAGTATCGCTGAAAGTTGAAGAAAGCGCGGTGTTGGAATGGATGCCACAAGAAACCTTGGTTTTTGATGGCGCCGAAGGCGAACTCATTACGGAAGTTGAGCTGGGTAATCAGGCACAGTTTATGGGTTGGGATATTGTTTGTCTTGGTCGCCCGAGCAGTGAAGACTGGTTTGAACGCGGCAGTGTAAGGCAGGTGTTTTCTATTACACAAAATGGGCTGCCGTTATTTATTGAGCGTAATACCATTTCTGCTGATGGCGATATTATGCAAGATAAAGCAGGCCTTGCGAGCCAGGCCGTTTTTGGCAGTTTTGTTTTAACGAATAATGAAGACAATATTCCAGAGTTGAATGAAGAACAGCGAGAGTCCTTAGAAAATTTAGCGGCGCTTACGGCTGAAAGCGGACAAGCAAAAGGCTTGGTTGCAGTGACTCATAAACCAGGCTTAGTCATTGTGCGTTATTTAGGCCCTTGTGCGGATAATGCGAAGAAAGTATTTATTAAGTATTGGCAGTGGATGCGACCTTTTGTAAATGGTCGCGAAGCGTGCGCTCCAAGAATTTGGAATACTTAAGTTTTATTGAAGTTTATAAATTAAAAAATAAGTAAGTACGTGATGAGTTCGGTTGGTTGATTTTTAAAGCCATCGATTTCATGGATGAAATCGTTGAGCGTACAGGGACGTATTTATAGCGGGCTGCAAAAAATAACGAACCGAACGAAATTAAGCGTACGGTTAATTAGAATTAGTTAGATTTAATAAAAGGTGTAAATCATGGAATTATCGCCAAGAGAAAAAGATAAATTATTAGTTTATATGGCTGGAGAGCTGGCAGAAAAACGCCGTGCTCGTGGCGTAAAATTAAACTATCCAGAATGCATTGCGATAATTACGTCTTTCATTATCGAAGGCGCTCGTGATGGCAGAACAGTTGCCGACCTTATGAATGCTGGCCGAGAAGTTATTTCACGTGATGAAGTAATGGATGGTGTTGCATCAATGATTCACGACGTACAGGTTGAAGCAACATTCCCTGATGGCACTAAATTAGTAACTGTTCATTCTCCAATTGCCTAAGCCACAAGCTATAAGCGACAACGAGAATAAGGAAGAAAAAATTATGATTCCAGGTGAAATAATTCCCGCCTCAGGCCCAGGCAGTGATATTGAATTAAACGTTGGCCAAAAAACAATTATGGTAAAAGTTTCAAATTCTGGTGATCGCCCGATTCAAATTGGATCGCACTACCATTTCTTTGAAGCGAACTTAGCGTTGCAGTTTGAACGTGAAATAACAAAAGGTTTTCGCTTAAACATAGCCGCTGGCACTGCCGTTCGTTTTGAACCAGGGCAAGTACGTGAAGTTGAATTGGTGGAATATGCCGGAACCAAAACCATTTATGGTTTCCGTGGTGACGTAATGGGCAAGCTATAAAGGGGTAATGAATAATGGCTAAAATAGATCGCAGAACCTACGTTGACATGTATGGCCCAACCGTAGGCGATAAAGTTCGTTTAGGGGATACCGAGTTATTTATCTCACCAGAAAAAGACTTCACCGTTTATGGCGACGAAGTAAAATTTGGTGGAGGTAAAGTAATTCGTGATGGCATGGGACAGAGCCAAGCAACCTCAGATAAAGTGCCAGACACAGTTATTACCAACGCACTTATTTTAGATGCTACAGGCATCATTAAAGCCGACGTTGCATTAAACGGTGGCTACATTCAAGCCATTGGTAAAGCCGGTAATCCAGATACACAAGCCGGAGTCACTATTGAAGTTGGCCCAGGTACTGAAGTTATTGCTGGCGAAGGTCAAATCCTAACAGCCGGTGCAATTGATGCTCACATTCATTTTATTTGCCCACAGCAAGTAGAAGAAGCATTAATGGCAGGAACCACGACTATGATCGGTGGCGGTACTGGTCCAGCAACAGGGACTAACGCAACAACCTGTACTCCAGGCCCTTGGCACTTGGGGAAAATGATGCAAGCCGTCGACGAGCTACCCATGAACTTTGGTTTCCTTGGGAAAGGTAACGCATCATTACCTGAAGCTTTAGATGAGCAATGTTTAGCAGGTGCCGTCGGTTTAAAACTTCATGAAGATTGGGGTACAACTCCCGCGTCGATTGATAACTGTTTAACCGTTGCAGAAAAACACGACGTTCAGGTTGCGATTCATACCGACACCTTAAACGAATCCGGTTTTGTAGAAGATACATTAGGCGCATTAAAAGGCCGAGTTATTCACACATACCACACCGAAGGTGCTGGTGGTGGTCATGCGCCGGATATTATTAAAGCCTGTGGTGAGTCAAACGTACTGCCTTCATCAACCAACCCAACGCGTCCTTATACGGTGAATACAGTTGATGAACATTTAGATATGTTGATGGTTTGCCATCACCTTGATCCAAACATCCCAGAAGACGTTGCCTTTGCAGATTCACGTATTCGTCGTGAAACAATTGCGGCTGAAGATATTTTGCATGACCTTGGTGCTTTCTCGATGATCTCATCAGATTCTCAGGCGATGGGTCGCGTCGGTGAAGTGATTACGCGTACGTGGCAGACGGCACATAAAATGAAAGTTCAACGCGGGCCTTTACCAGAAGATGAAAATTCTGAAATAGAAGGCTGCGATAACTTCCGTGCACGTCGTTATATTGCAAAATATACAATCAACCCTGCGATTACTCATGGTATTTCTGACCATGTTGGCACGGTTGAAGTGGGTAAGTATGCAGATTTGGTTTTGTGGAAGCCTATGTTTTTTGGCACTAAGCCTTCGTTAATTTTAAAAGGTGGCATGATCGCGGCAGCGCCAATGGGTGATCCGAATGCGTCGATCCCAACGCCACAACCTGTGCACTATCGTTTAATGTTTGGAGCAATGGGTAAAGCGGTTTCGAAAACCAGCTTAACGTTTGTTTCTAAAGCTTCTATTGAACAAGATACGTTATCGCATTTAGGTTTGGACAAAGAATTGGTTGCAGTTAAAAACTGTCGTTCAGTTCGGAAGTGCGACATGGTTTTAAATGATTATCAGCCTGTCGTTGAAGTTGATCCACAGACGTACGTGGTGAAAGCAGATGGTGTTGAATTGACTTGTGAACCAGCGGAAGAACTTCCTATGGCACAGCGCTACTATTTATTTTAACGACAATTTATATTTCATAATCATTGAAAACCGGTTCATGAAATATCTTCTTAGTAGTAGATGCAATCGATCATTTTTTCAGCCGCCGAATCGAATGGGCACATCCATGTGCCAGCGATTCTACGCAACATCCTGTTGCTGCTAAGAAAAAATATCTTTTGCCTCTACAGTAAATAGTATTGGTGAATTATAAAAAAGGTTAATTATATAAAAGCCGTCATATTTATTTTTAAAAGATGTTGCGAGTTATAAAAATGTTTATGTGATACATAGAGTTGTTTGTTAAAGGGGCGTCATTTCGCATGGAAGCGAAATACGAGGCTCCAGGGATGGATTTACGCCGTCCCCAAAAACAAATTACTCTATGTGTCACTGCGAAAGATTCAGCGTTACGGCGTTATAAAATTTGGTAGAGAATAAATTGATTAAAATTATTGAAAAAATTCTTCACCCAACCGGTGAGGAAATTATTAAAGACAGCATTTGTTTGCCGTTTGATGAACGTAAACGTGGGCGTTTTAAAACCCAAACAGTTACTGGCCAAGAAGTTGGCATATTGATTGATCGTGGTGAAGTGATGCGCGGTGGAACACTGATGCGTTGCGAAGCCGGTGATGTTTATAAAATCATCGCGGCCGATGAAGTCGTAACGACCGCCACAACTGATGATCCAACACTATTTGCTCGTGGCTGTTATCACCTAGGCAATCGCCACGTTGCACTACAAGTTGGTGATGGTTGGTTGCGTTATCAAAACGATTACGTGCTTGATGATATGTTGATCCAGCTTGGTCTAAAGGTCATACATGAACCAGCTCCGTTCGAACCAGAAAATGGTGCCTACGGTGATCACGGCGGTCACTCTCATGGCGACGATGATTATGTTCATCCAGACATAAATGATCATGGCCACTCCCATGACGACAGTCATGAGCACAGCCACTCGCACGACCATAGCCATTCGCACAGTCACGATCATTCACATAGTCATAAGCATGATCACTAATATGCAGAGCAATTGTATGCAGACGACAAGCTTATTAAATCTACTTCACATCTCTAGCCCAGCATTACCGATTGGAGCTTTCGCTTACTCTCAAGGTTTGGAATACACTTTGGAAGCAGGCTGGTGCAAAAAAGCTGACGATGTTGAGCAGTGGATTAAAAGCGTTATGACTCATGGTCTTGGTGGCGTTGATTTACCGATATTAAAAAGATTACATCAAGCTTGGTCTAAAAATGATACACAAGAACTGCGATATTGGAACGCAACGTTATTGGCTTTTCGAGAAACAAAAGAACTGTATTTAGAAGACATTCAAGTCGGTGATGCGTTTAAGCAGTGGCATAAAAGCCAATCGGCTGAACATATCGGTAAATTAGAAATAATCGATAAACCAACGGTTGCTAGCATGTATGCATTAAATGCAGTGATCAAAGGTTTAACGGTTAAAGAATGTTTAATTGGTTTTGTATGGGCTTGGTTAGAAAATCAAATAACTGCAGCCAGTAAAGCAATGCCAATGGGTCAAACAGACGGACAAAATATTATCCGCCACTTGATTCCAGAAATTGAAGCAGTCATCGAGAAATCGATGCAACTAGAAGATGATGAAATAGGATCAGGCCTTGTTGGCTTATCCATGTCATCGGCGTTACATGAAAATCAGTATTCACGACTGTTTAGATCGTGAGTATATTTATAAATTTAATAAGACCACTCGCTGTGTATTGATGTTAGGTGTTTTCTTTAAGGCCATTTGAGGCATGAAAGCCGAAGCTGAGTCTCCATGGATGGATTTACGACGGCCATAAAAGGAAATACCTCATGTTGATACGAAAGCGAGTTTAATAAACCAATTTAAAACGTAGTAGGCATAAAATGACAACACAACAAACATTACGCGTGGGCGTTGGTGGCCCAGTAGGGTCAGGTAAAACGGCACTATTAACAACCTTGTGCAAAGTAATGAAAGATACCTACAACATCGCTGTTGTAACCAACGATATCTATACCAAAGAAGATGCACAGTTTTTAACGCGCAACGAAGCGCTTGATGCCGATCGTATTATCGGTGTAGAAACAGGCGGTTGTCCACACACTGCTATTCGTGAAGATGCATCCATGAACCTTGCGGCGGTTAAAGAATTATCTGATCGTCATGAAGGTTTAGAAATGGTTCTAGTAGAATCTGGTGGAGACAATCTATCAGCAACCTTTAGCCCAGAACTTTCAGACTTAACCTTATACGTAATTGATGTATCAGCTGGCGATAAAATTCCACGCAAAGGTGGTCCTGGTATTACGAAGTCTGATTTGTTAATTATCAATAAAGTCGACCTTGCGCCAATTGTTGGAGCTTCTTTAGAAGTAATGGATCGAGATGCAAAGAAAATGCGTGGCGAACGCCCATTTGTTTTTTCAAATCTAAAAAGTGGCCAAGGCGTACAAGAAATCGTACGCTTCATTATCGAGCAAGGCATGTTGCGTGATACCGATTTAATGAAAGAAAAAACGGAATAAATTTTTCTTTTTGCTCCAAATTTGGGCAGGTAAATAATATTACCTGCTCAAATTTTCATATAACCTTACATCCAGTCCTTATTTATTAATTATTACCCTCTAAAAAATCAATTTGTCCACTTTGATAATTTCCGAAATTAAATAGCCATCTCTTTATTTTCTAATTGCACCAAATAAATGCATCTTTATATTATTAACGATATTTTCTGGTGCAAATAAAAATCATAAATCAATTTTTGAAAAAATAACCACATAAGAAATCAATAAAAACTCCCTGAAACCCTTTAGTTATCAGTGTTTTATAAAGTTGGTATAGCCTTTGCTTTAGTCCGATCAGTTACACAAAAAATAAACCGCTAATAAATTATTCAATAATTTAGACAGTGTTAATAATCAGAAATGAGAAGGACTTAGATAATGAAACGTATTTTTAAAAGCACAACCAACAAACTTGGAAAGGTTTCTAAAGTATTAGCCGTTGCAACATTGGCAGCAGGCATCAGCATGGCTAATGCAGCCGATACGATTAAGGTCGGTGTACTGCATTCATTATCTGGAACCATGGCGATTTCTGAAACCACCTTAAAAGATACTGTTCTTATGATGATTGAAGAGCAAAATAAAAAAGGAGGGTTATTAGGTAAGCAGCTAGAACCTGTTGTTGTTGACCCTGCGTCTAACTGGCCTTTATTTGCAGAAAAAACACGCGAGCTATTATCGCAAGAAGAAGTAGACGTTATCTTTGGTTGCTGGACTTCAGTATCTCGTAAATCCGTATTACCAGTTATTGAAGAACTAAACGGCTTGATGTTCTATCCAGTTCAATATGAAGGTGAAGAGTCTTCTAAAAACGTATTCTATACTGGCGCAGCGCCAAACCAACAAGCCATTCCAGCGGTTGATTATTTATTGGAAGAAGTCGGTGCAAAACGTTTTGTACTAGCTGGAACCGATTATGTTTATCCACGCACAACTAACAAAATTTTAGTTAGCTACCTAAAGTCTAAAGGCATAGCTGATGAAGACATCATGGTTAACTACACTCCGTTTGGCCATAGCGATTGGCAGACTATCGTATCTGACGTTAAAAAATTCGGTAGTAAAGGAAAGAAAACAGCGGTTGTTTCAACTGTAAATGGTGACGCAAACGTTCCGTTCTATAAAGAATTAGCAAACCAAGGTATCAGCTCAGAAGATATTCCAGTGGTTGCATTCTCGGTAGGCGAAGAAGAGCTTTCAGGTTTTGATACTAAGCCGTTAGTGGGTCACCTTGCTGCATGGAACTACTTCATGAGTGCTGATAGTGAAGAAAACGAAAAATTCATTACCAAATGGCACGCTTATACAAAAGATGAAAGCCGCGTAACAAACGATCCAATGGAAGCAACCTATATCGGTTTTGAAATGTGGGCACAAGCTGTTGAGAAAGCCGGTAGTGAAGACGTTGATAAGGTACGTTCAGCTATGTACGGTATCAAGGTTGCTAACTTAGCGGGCGGTACTGCGGTAATGAATACTAACCATCATCTATCTAAGCCAGTATTAATTGGTGAGATTCAAGAAGACGGTCAGTTTGATATTGTTTGGCAGACCGATGGTGAAGTGAAAGGTGATGCTTGGACTGATTTCTTGCCAGAAAGTAAAGTTCTAATCTCTGATTGGACGGCGCCTATTAACTGCGGTAACTACAACACAGTAACAAAAACGTGTGGTGGCCCTGTAATCGCTAGCGAAGAATAATCTGCTCTAAATTTCAGGGAGTACTCAGTACTCCCTGACTCATCTAAAAATCACTACCTTTAAATTCACCCATTTTATTAGGACGATAATCATGCGCGAATACGTAAAACGTATTGTGTTGCTGAGTTGTTTCTCGCTGCTTGCCGTTTTTAGTAACGCAGAGAGCGATACAGGCACAGAAGTAGAAAAAACACCAAACAATACGTTACCTGCAATGACGCAGTTGCTGATTAAAGCCAGCTATAAAGAGAAAGCTAATATTATCGATAGCATTGCGGCTATAGAAGATGATAATAAATTATTAATCTTACAATCCCTCCTAGATAATAAACTGTACTATCAAAAAAAGAATAATATTGACGAAAATCAAAAGCGACTTCTGCTTGTTGATATGTCGTTAGTAAAAGCTAAAAAACCAAACGCCATGTTAGATGCTTTTAACCAAGAAGAAGTTTCTGGTTTATCTAAACGTGCTGTAAAAAAGATTGGTGTTAATAATTCTTTACGTCGCAACCTAAGATCACACCTTTCATTATTAAAAATAACCCATCCGGATACAGATACTCGAATCGCTGCCGCTCAGAACTTATTAAAAGATAGTTCCGGTATCGATTTAGCGTTTATTGAGAAAACATTAAAAAAAGAAAAAAATTCTCAAGTTATCGACATTTTAAAAACTGCTCGTGGTTTGATGCTGATGAAATCAGATCAATCGACTATTCGTCTACTAGCGTTAGAAGAGCTGGATGGCTCTTTATATCCAGAAGTACGTATTGAATTAAACAAGTTTATTTCCGCATTCGATGAAGAAAGCAAAAAAGAACGCAGCGATGAGTTTTCGCTAGCGGTAAAAGTCCTAGCTGATATAGAAACGTTAATGTCTTATAACAGCTATGCCGAAAATTTATATTTCGGTTTAGCGCTGGGTGCTGTTTTATTATTGGCGGCAATTGGTCTTGCCATCACTTTCGGGGTTATGGGCGTTATTAACATGGCCCATGGTGAAATGATTATGCTGGGTGCTTACACGACCTATGTTATTCAGATGTTAATGCCAGAATCCATTGGCGCTTCTTTATTAGTATCAATTCCTGCCGCATTTTTGGTAAGTGGTTTTGTGGGTATTCTAATTGAGCGTTCGGTAATTCGTCACCTATATGGACGCCCTTTAGAAACCTTATTGGCTACGTTTGGTATTAGCTTAATTCTACAGCAAGCTGTTCGTTCGATTTTTGGTCCATTAAACCGTGAAGTAATTACACCAGACTGGTTAGCGGGGACCTTTATGGTAAACCCAGGTTTGTCTCTTACTTATAACCGTTTATACATCATTATTTTTAGTCTTGTGGTATTGGCTGTATTAGCACTTGTGCTGAAACGTACACTATTTGGTTTGCAAATGCGCGCAGTGACAATGAACCGACCAATGGCAAGCTCGATGGGTATTCGTACTGGTTGGGTTGATGCTTTAACGTTTGGTTTAGGTTCTGGTATTGCAGGTATTGCAGGTGTTGCATTAAGTCAGTTAACCAATGTTGGCCCTAACTTGGGTCAGGCTTATATCATCGATTCCTTCATGGTTGTGGTTTTTGGTGGTGTGGGTAATTTATGGGGTACTTTAGTAGGCGCTATGTCTTTAGGTATCGCAAATAAGTTTATGGAACCTTTTGCCGGTGCGGTATTGGCAAAAATCTTTATTTTAATATTTATCATTTTATTCATCCAAAAACGTCCTCGGGGTTTATTCGCTCTTAAAGGCCGTGCAGTTGATAACGGTTAAGGAGAGGAAAATGACAAATACAGAAACAATGAAAACAAATCAAATGAAGCTAGGTCCCTTAACAACCTTGTTGATGAATGACAAAGATGGTCGCCGTTTATTAGCGGTGCTCGCGGCTTTGGCGATATTAGTTCCGGCATTAAATTTGTTGATGCCTGAAGGTTCTTTATTTCATGTGTCTACATACACCATGACGTTATTAGGTAAGTATTTATGCTACGCCTTATTAGCCGTGGCGGTGGATTTAATCTGGGGCTATTGCGGTATCTTAAGTTTAGGGCACGGTGCATTTTTCGCGCTGGGTGGCTATGCAATGGGTATGTACCTGATGCGTCAAATTGGTGATCGTGGAGTTTATAGTAATCCAGATCTTCCAGATTTTATGGTATTTCTAAATTGGCAAGAGCTGCCGTGGTACTGGTTAGGATTTGATAATTTTAGCTTTGCTATGGTTATGGTTTTATTAGCACCTGGGATTTTAGCTTTCGTGTTTGGCGCATTGGCGTTTCGCTCTCGCGTGACGGGTGTTTATCTTTCGATTATTACTCAAGCCTTAACTTACGCTTTGATGTTAGCGTTCTTCCGTAACGATATGGGTTTTGGTGGCAATAACGGACTAACCGACTTTAAAGATATTTTAGGTTTTGATTTGCAAGCTGATACGACTCGTGCCGGTTTGTTTTTCTGTTCGGCCTTGGCATTAATGTTAGGTTATTTAATTAGCCGCTTTATTGTTACTTCGAAACTTGGACGCGTTTTAATTGCTATTCGTGATAGTGAAAACCGTGCACGCTTCTTAGGTTACCGCGTTGAATACTTTAAGTTATTCGTATTTGTTGTATCGGCTATGTTGGCAGGTATTGCAGGTGCGCTTTATGTTCCTCAGGTAGGCATTATTAATCCGGGTGAATTTGCTCCATTACTTTCTATCGAGATGATCATTTGGGTTGCTGTCGGNGGTCGNGGCACATTATTTGGTGCNGTGATCGGTGCGATTTTGGTGAACTATGCGAAAACGTATTTCACTGGCGCATTTGCGGAAATCTGGTTGTTCTTATTAGGTGGNNTGTTTGTATTGACGACCTTATATCTTCCACAAGGCATTATTGGTTTATGGCAAAAAACAGCGGACAAAATATCGAAACATTTAGCTGAAAGAAAATCAGGACAATTACCTGAAGGAGAAAACACATGAGCACTATAGGCGGCATTAATAGCAAGCACATTGATAACTCTCCTGTTCTTTACCTAGATGGCGTGAGCGTTAGTTTTGATGGCTTTAAAGCATTGAATAATCTTTCTATGACGATTGAGAAAGGTGAGATGCGCGCGATTATCGGCCCTAACGGTGCGGGTAANACGACCATGATGGATGTAATTACGGGTAAGACACGCCCTGATGATGGCACTATTTGTTTTAGTAGTAGTCGATTCAATAGTACTTCTAAGGACGCTGGAAAAAAGAATACGGATTATGATCTTACGAAATTCGATGAAACATCGGTCGCCAATTTGGGTGTTGGTCGTAAATTTCAAAAGCCCAGTGTGATTGAAAGCTTAACCATTTTTGAAAACTTAGAAATGTCCTTAAAGGGTGGCCGTTCTATTTGGCAGTCTTTATTCCATAAGTTAAGTTCCGAACAGCAAGCAAAACTGGATGAGATTTTAGGTTTAATCGATATGTCAGATAAGGCTCATGAGCTAGCGGGCAATTTATCTCACGGTCAAAAGCAATGGTTGGAAATTGGTATGTTACTGGGGCAAGAGCCTGAGTTATTACTTATTGATGAGCCTGCTGCGGGTATGACCGATGAAGAAACTATGAAAACAGCTGAGTTGTTTAAAACGTTAGCGAAGTCACACTCATTAATGGTGGTAGAGCACGACATGGATTTCATTGAAGCTTTGAATTGTAAGGTAACCGTTTTAAATGAAGGCAGTGTATTGGCCGAAGGTACTTTGCAGGAAGTAAAAGCTAATGAAGACGTTATTGAAAAGTATCTAGGACGCTAATTATGTTGAAAGTTAAAAATATCGATGTGTCTTATGGTGCAAGCCAAGCCTTATATGATGTTTCTATGGATGCAGAAATAGGCAAGGTAACTTGTGTACTCGGTCGAAATGGTGTGGGAAAAACGACCTTGATGAAAGCTTTGTCTGGGCATTTGGCTGCAGGTAAAGGAGACATAGAATGGATGGGTAAAGATATTAATGGCCAAGCGCCATTTGATCGCGCCCGTAAGGGAATTGCGTATGTTCCCCAGGGGCGTGATATCTTTTCTCAACTAACGGTAGAAGAAAATTTAGAAACGGCATTCTCTGCGCTACCAAAAAGTCAGCGCAAGATTGATCCTGAAGTTTTTGCGTTATTCCCTGTATTGCAAAAGATGCTTAAGCGTCGCGGTGGTGATTTATCTGGCGGTCAGCAGCAACAGTTGGCGATTGCTCGGGCTTTATTGTTGCGTCCAAAGATGCTGATTCTTGATGAGCCGACAGAAGGTATTCAACCTTCGGTGATTAAAGATATTGGTAAAGTCATTGAATTGCTGCGTGATCGTGGCGAGATGGCAATTGTGCTAGTTGAGCAGTATTTGGAGTTTGCTGCTGAATTAGCAGATGAATTCATTATTCTAGAACGTGGTCGTGTGGTTGCGACCGGTGCTGGTGATGAATTAGCAACGTCTAAAGAAGCCAAGGAGTTATTAGCTATTTAATCATTCCATTCTATCAGCTCTATCAATTCGACAAAGCGTGCCACATTGGTGCGCTTTTCTTGTTTTTGCGCACCAGAATTGAACCTTGCTCGTTAAAAGCGCACCAGATTATGACCTCTTGAGACTTTCAATTGTAACGAAAATTACCTAGTTAGTAGCTAAGGCCTTGAAATAAAAGGGTTTTAAAAAGTTGGCACAGCTTCTGCTATAAGGTAATCAGATATATAAAACAGTGCGTTGCCCAGTGTGACGCCATTAAAGCTANAAGCTAAAAACTAAAAACTAANAACCAAAAGAAGGAAGTCCTCATGACTAAATTATCTCAAGCAATCGCTCTAGCAACTGCAATGACTGCAGGTCTAGTTGGTACTACTACAGCTCANGCAGAAGTTGAAGTNNCNGCNTCTGCNNCTGTTNCTAACATGTACTTATGGCGTGGTACTGATCTAGGTGNNNATTCNGGTNNNCCAGCNATNTCTGGTGANTTANCNGTAAGTGCTTCTGGCNGCGTATATGNNGGTGTTTGGACTTCNTCTGGTGATNC
>PAOL01000023.1:31321-60452 GCA_002708475.1 Oleispira sp.
GGNCAAGAATATGACCTATATGTTGGTTATGGCATGGAAACAGGCGATGTAGCACTTGATATTAGCTACTGGTCTTATATCTATCCTGGTGATGAAGGTGATGATATTGCTGACTTGCACGAAATCGTTGCTTCTGCTGCTTATAAAGGCGCTAGCTTAGGTGTTTACTACAATATCGACCAAGACGAAGATGAAGGCACTGATTACATCTACACAACTCTAAGCTATGGCGTTGATAAGTTTAGCGCGACTTATGGTATGACTACTTTTAGTGATACTGAAGATTCTGATTATGCTCACTTAGATCTATCTTATGCTTATAACGATAACATCTCATTCACTCTTAGCCAGGTAGTTAGCTCTGACTTAGATGAAGATGAAAATGATGCACCAGATCGTAGCCCTAAAGTTGTTGTTTCTTATAGCCTGCCTATTGAACTTTAAATAGCATACAATGAGCCCCTGCCTCCGCAAGGGCTCATATTTNCAGAATAATTTTTCTTAAAGGGAGTTTTCATATGAAACTCGTAACTGCAGTTGTTAAGCCTTTTAAATTAGATGACGTGCGTGAAGCATTGTCTGAAATCGGTGTTCAAGGCATCACTGTGACTGAAGTTAAAGGCTTTGGTCGTCAGAAGGGTCACACTGAGTTGTATCGTGGCGCTGAATACGTTGTTGATTTTCTACCTAANGTGAAAATCGAAGTTGCTGTTGCTGATGAGCAAACAGANCAAGTTATCGAAGCGGTAACNAAAGCNGCAAANACAGGCAAAATTGGCGATGGTAAGATCTTCGTAACAAGCCTAGAACAAATCATTCGAATTCGTACCGGTGAAATTGGTGCTGACGCGATTTAATCTTTTTTTTATAAAAAGACGATAAACATCATTTTGAATCGGTTTTGCTGATTCATTGTTAAGCCTAATGCGGAGGGCTTTCCATGGAAAACCAAATTTTTGAGTTGCAGTATGCAATGGACACCTTTTATTTCTTGGTGTGCGGTGCGTTAGTTATGTGGATGGCGGCAGGTTTCGCCATGTTAGAAGCGGGCCTTGTTCGTTCTAAAAATACCACTGAAATTCTTACCAAGAACGTCGCCTTGTTTGCGATTTCTTGTACTATGTATTTAGTTTGCGGTTATGCAATTATGTATGACGGCGGTCTTTTCCTTTCAGGTATCACTGAAGTAGATTCTGCAGCTGTATTAGCAGATTACGCTGCTCGTGAAGATGGCTTCAACGGTGGTTCAATCTACTCTGGCGCTTCTGATTTCTTCTTCCAGGTTGTATTCGTAGCAACGGCTATGTCTATCGTATCTGGTGCTGTTGCTGAGCGTATGAAGCTTTGGGCTTTCCTTGCTTTCGCAGTAGTGATGACTGGTTTCATCTACCCAATGGAAGGTGCTTGGACTTGGGGTGGTGCTTCTGTATTCGGTATGTACTCTCTAGGTGATGATTTCGGTTTCTCTGACTTTGCAGGTTCTGGTATTGTTCACATGGCCGGTGCAGCTGCTGCTCTTGCTGGTGTTATCTTACTAGGTGCTCGTAAAGGTAAGTACGGTAAAAATGGCGAAATCAACGCAATCCCTGGTGCTAACTTACCAATGGCAACANTAGGTACGTTCATCCTTTGGATGGGTTGGTTCGGTTTCAACGGTGGTTCAGTTCTTAAGCTTGGCGATATCGCAAGTGCTAACTCTGTTGCAGTTGTTTTCATGAACACTAACGCAGCAGCAGCTGGTGGTTTGATTGGTGCTTTGATTCTTGCACGTATCTTGTTCAAGAAAGCTGATTTAACAATGGCTCTTAACGGTGCATTGGCTGGTCTTGTAGCAATTACTGCTGAACCTTCTACTCCTACTCCATTAGAAGCAACTCTAATCGGTTTAGTTGGTGGTCTGATTGTTGTAGTGGCTATCCTTTCTTTAGATAAGATAAAACTTGATGATCCAGTTGGTGCTATCTCTGTACACGGTGTTGTTGGTTTGTTCGGCCTATTGGTTGTTCCATTCACTAACGATGGCGCAACAGTTGGCGGCCAGCTTGTAGGTGCTCTAACAATCTTTGTATGGGTATTCGGTGCTTCATTCGTAACTTGGTTAGTGCTGAAAGCAGTAATGGGTCTACGTGTTACTGAAGAAGAAGAGTACGAAGGTGTTGATCTAGCTGAATGTGGTATGGAAGCATACCCAGAGTTTACAAGTAAGTAAGATGTAAGCTTAAGCTAAATACCTTACGGTATTGCTTCAAAAAACCCCAGTTAGGTAACTAACTGGGGTTTTTTTGTTTAAGGCTTTTGCTATGCTACCTTGACGTTATTGAGCTGTTCGCTAGTGTCCAATCAGCATTAAAAGGAATTAATGATGCCTCTTGTATTTTTTCTCGTTCTATTTATCGGTTTTTTCATATCGCCTCCTACTTTCGCAGAAATCTATCGTTGGGTTGATGAAAATGGAAAGACGCAGTTCTCAGACCGCCCTATTAGAGGCCNGAACGCGAATGAAGTAAAAGTTGATACTGGTAAGAACTCTTATGGCGGTGGGGATGTACTAAGCCGTCAGCGTGACTTGTTGGATCGCTACAAAGACCAAGACAAGCAATCTGCAAAGGCTGAGCAGTTAGCCAAAGCAGAGGAAGAGAAGAATAAAAAAATTCAGACGGCGTGCTTAAACGCGAAGGACAAATTATTAAACTTTGAGCGTAGTTTAATATATACCCTTGATGATCAGGGTGAGCGCGTTTATTACTCTGAAGAGAAGCGCGAGCAAAGAATAGAAGAGCTGCGCCAAAGTATCGCCAAATACTGCCAATAAGAATTAATTTAGCTCGTAAAACTGGAAAATAGCTGAAACTCTACTATAAATATTGACGACCTTATTGAATGGTTTGGATATCAATATTTAATTTAGAGGGAGCTGACATTATGTCTGAAACAGAGACTAAAGTTGCTGATAAGACCGCAGTAACGACTGACAAGNCTAAGGTTCATGCTGAAGGCTATCATAGCCATAGCGATGACCTGCCTAATAGTGCAACGATCGCAGAACGTAAACGTTTACGTGATGAGGTTGCTTCTGAGATCGAAGCGTTTTTGGCACAAGGTGGTGGTATTACCAGTGTTGAAGCTAATCTTCGTGCAGACCCTCCGAAGAAACCAGAATCTAATTATGGAAGTCGACCTATTTAGACGATTTTTGTAAATTTAGCGTCAAGACTTGGTTGAAATTGTCTACCAGGTCACGCTTTATGTATTCTTTCTGTAACATGCTGTATAAAATGTCTACACTAGGAATAGCAATACAAGATTTACTAAGCAGGATGGATCCTGAAGGACAGTTCAATGGCTAAGATAGCTTCCCCCGCGAAAATTCGTCGTCGTTTACATGCATTGCCTGTGGTAATTGGCTTATTGGCACTCATGGTTGCTTTTACGCTGACTAGACACAGTGCTGGTATATAATTATTGGTAGCTTTTAATTAGGGCAGATAGCTGATCTAGGTGATTAATTTCATGGTCAGCGAGTGGCAAAGATGAAGGCCAATGATGTTGTAATATATTGGCCCAAATTGTTTTCATACCCAGTTGTTTTGCTGCCACAATATCTTGATCAGGGTGATCCCCAATATGTATGCATTCACTCGCTGAAACGCCTGAGTGTTCTAGCGCAGCAATGAACATATCTTTGTGAGGTTTTGGCAGAGCTACATTTTCAGCATGGAAATGTGCATTAAAGAGGTGGTTAATTCCAATTTCTTTAAGGTCTGAATTACCATTGCTGAGTGCGATGATGTGAAATTCTTGTTGTAAAGCCTCAAGCATTGCTAGTGCGCCAGGAAAGAATTCTACTGTATTGCGGGCACGTAAGAAATCGGCAAATACCTGTTGAGAGAGTTGTTGCGCTTGAGGCTTATCTAATCCACATTGGATGAATAATTGAAATAAAGTTTCTAGTCTAAGAGAGCTAAGCTTATGACGTAGGCTCGGGTTCTCTTGAATGATATCTAGCTTAAACTTGCTAAAGCTCTCGGGTGTAAATAAGAGTCCAGCTTCTGGGCAGTTTGAAACAATTGACTGCCATTGAATTTTATCTGCGCGAGCGATCACTGGATCTGTGTGCCACAGGGTATTATCCAAATCAAAAGTGACCAACTTAATCGCCATTCTTTACCCCTGTTTAGCTTAAATAGTAAATGCTAGCTTTGCGTGTATTAGTTTTGTGGAATGTTAGGCAATATGAGTCCTAGAACATCCGCGATGTAATCTAAGAATAATGTATCCATTGAACTGCGATAAAATTTAGGATCATCACTGGCGACACATATAACACCAGTTTGCTGGCCATTGCGAATTTGGGCGGCGGCAATGGATTCTGCGCTGCTTTGCTGTTCGTCTAGCAGTAAGTCCATTGTTTCATCGGTTAGCTGACCACAGAAGGCGCGGTGACCTTTGAATAAACGGTGAATTTCACGCTGTTTATCTTTGCTACTGATGCTATGCAGGGGGTGTTCAAGTGTTAGATCACTAAAATACAGTAACTTCCAATGATCAACATTAAAATCTTGGCGCAGACTATCATCGAGGGCTGCTTCAATATCAATCCAATTTTTAGCATCGATCAGCGCGAGCACTAAGCGTTTCGTTTTGCCGAATAACTTATCATTACGTCGAGCATTTTCTAATAGGTCAGTTAAGCGCTGACGCAATTCCACATTACGCTCACGATAGACTGCGAGTTGGCGTTCAATAAGACTGGTGGCTTGACCAGAATTATGAGGAATACGCATTCCCGCCAACAAATCATCTTTAGCGGTAAAGAAATCTGGGTTATCGCGTAAGTACTGTACGACATCGTTATCAGTTAGGCGTAATGATTCGCTCATTTATTTATTCCTTTAAATCCGCGTGTAGCATTAGATATTCACTTTGCCTTCGAATACGTTACTAGTAGGCCCTGTCATAATGACATCGCCTTTACCATCCCATTCGATGGTGAGATTCCCACCAGGCAAATCAACTTGAACTTTATTATCTAATAAACCACGTAATATACCTGATACTACCGCGCCACAAGCACCAGTTCCGCACGCTTTAGTTTCACCCACGCCGCGTTCAAAAACACGCAGCTTTATATGGTTACGATTAATAACCTGCATGAAGCCTACGTTTACTTTTTGCGGGAAGCTTGAGTGTGCTTCAATCAGAGGGCCTAAGCTTTCAACAGGGGCTGTATCGATATCGTCCACGACGATAACACCATGAGGGTTCCCCATAGAGACGGCACCTAGTTCAATGCTGCCATGACCTTCAACGTGAATTTTATAGCTGGTGGCCTGTGCCTTGCCCGCTGTTTCGGGTGTGAAAGGCACTTGAGCAGGTTCAAGAACTGGGAGCCCCATGTTGACGATGACATCGTTTTCAGGTGTTAGCTGTAATGTCATATTTCCGCTAGCGGTTTCAACGCGAATATTACGGCGACCAATCAACTTTTGTTCATAAACAAAGCGCGCAAAACAACGCGCACCGTTTCCACAGTTTTCAACTTCGCTGCCGTCAGAATTGAATATGCGATATTTAAAATCCACATCAGGCTGCGAGGGTACTTCAACCAGCAATAATTGGTCAAAACCTACGCCAAAATTACGATCAGCTAGGTGACGAATTTGCATGGGTGTTAAGTACGCATGCTGAGTGACTAGGTCAATAACCATAAAGTCATTACCCAGTCCGTGCATTTTATTAAACTTAATCCACATTCTCTTTAACCTTCTCGTGCGAGTGCACTTACTAACTTTTAGTACACTAGCATCTTATTTAGACGGTAGTAATTGTTCGCCCGCGTATAAATCGGCAATGGTTTCACGAGCACGAACAACATAGCTGCTATCGCCATCAACCATAATTTCTGCAGGACGCGGACGGCTATTGTAATTGGATGCCATTACAAAACCGTAGGCACCAGAAGATTTAACGGCCAATAAATCACCTGCTTGTAAATTCAGCTGACGATCTTTGCCTAAAAAATCTCCAGTTTCACATACAGGGCCGACTAAATCCCATGCTTTTGTCTCTGCAGCGTCTCGATCAGTATATTGAACAGCAGGAACAATCGCTTGCCATGCACTGTAAAGCGCAGGGCGAATAAGATCATTCATTGCACCATCAATAATGGCAAAGTTCTTTTCTTCATTAGATTTCAAAAACTCAACTTGAGTTAAGAAAATACCAGCATTGGCAGCAATAGAGCGGCCTGGCTCGAAGATTAATTTAAGCTGGCGATCACCTAGGCGTTCTGTCAATTCAGCAATATACTCACCTGGAGTTGGTGGCACTTCATCGTCATAAGTTACGCCTAAGCCACCACCTAAATCTAGGTGGTGAATAGCAATACCTTGTTCAGCAAGAATATCAACCAAGGCTAGAACGCGATCTAAAGCATCCATGAAAGGCGCTGTTTCGGTTAACTGGCTTCCAATGTGGCAATCAATGCCTTGCACGTCTAAGTTAGACATGTCGTTCGCTTTGGCATAGATGCGTGGTGCATCATCAATATCAACACCAAACTTGTTTTCTTTTAAACCGGTAGAGATGTACGGATGCGTTTGGGCATCAACATCTGGGTTAACACGGATTGAGATAGGCGCCTGCATGTTCATTTCAGCGGCTACGTCATTAACGCGATCAAGCTCTGCTTCAGACTCTATGTTGAAGCAGTGAACGCCAACTTCTAATGCTCGACGAATTTCATAAGCTTTTTTACCAACACCGGAAAAAACAACTTTTTTAGGATCGCCGCCAGCAGCAATCACACGTTCTAATTCACCAATAGAAACGATATCAAACCCTGCACCCAATTTCGCCAATACGTTCAGTACGGCTAAGTTAGAATTAGCTTTCATTGCATAACAAACAAGGTGATCGCGTCCTTGTAATGCATTTTCATAGGCTAGGTAATGTTGTTCGAACGCTTTGCGCGAGTACACATAGCAAGGCGTCCCATATTGAGCTGCAATATCTGTGGTAGAAACAGATTCAGCGCGTAATACGCCATTTTCATAATTAAAAATTGGGTCGTTCTGTAGGCTCATAATGTGCTTCTAATCTAAAAAGTTGCAGTATCACTGATAGGTGGGCGCTTGGTTACAGTTTCTATTGCTGTGTCATCTTTAGGGATATAAAGAGGGCCTTTTTGGCCACAGCCAGACAATAGTAAGATGCCTGCTAAGGCAGGTAAAAAGAGTAAGCGCATATCAGTCTCCCGGATTTGTCGTCATTATACGGTTTAACGGACAGACTGTCTGCGTCAGTTAGAATTTTTTGCAAGGCTGTTAATAGCACTATTTAGGCGCTTCTCAATTCCTTGTTTGAGCTTGATGTGCTGAATAATACTCGCATCACTATATAAGGATAAATCAGTCAAATAGGCGGGGTAACCTTCTTTGTTTGTACGCATGGCAAGCAATGTTTTTGCGACTTTATTGTACAGTTGGTCTCCCCATTCCCAGACGCTAAATTCTTCACCGTTACAATACAGAGTTACTTGATCTTGGTCGTCTAATATTGCATTAAGTTGAATCTGACTAGTTTGGTTTTGTAATGAAGGTAAGCGTCGAGAATGTGGTTCAAACTCAGCGGATTCATTATTGCGCTTTAATTCAAATAATAGAATGGGTCTGGCACGTTGCCGTAAAAGCTCCCCTTGCATCCGCTGATCAACTTGGCGTAAGAAACGAATAATTGGAATAATAACTTCGCTATTCGTTTGAGCTTGTTGCTGCTGGTGTAATAAAACGCCGCGTTCATCTAACAGGTAATAGAAGTAGGTTTCATCTTTGCTCCAAAAAAATAGCTGCCAGCTTCCAGGACGTGGATGATTAAATATAGGTTTTAGCGGGCTACCATTGAGTGCATTTGTATCCAGTTGGTAATGAGCATAATGCCTACGTGGCCGCCCTAGTAGTGTTAAAAACTTTGCGACGGAGTCTGCTTTATCTAAGCGAATTTCTCGTTTACTTTGTTGCCAAATATAATAATTCTGACCTGCTTCAAGGATATAATCGACATTAGGACGTTCTAATGTATGAGTTGTGATGTCTCCTAATATCTTTTCAACCCTTTGACCAATAGCTCCAGCACGGCTGGCGCAGAAACAATGGCATTCATAATTTGGCCAGCCTTGTTTGCGTGCTAAAGGGGCAAATTGTAGGAGGTATTGCAAACCATCAATAATCGCGCTTTCGCCATGAAAGCGTTTTATTTGCCACTCACCCCAACTGTTAATCGTTAATAAATCGATACTTTGAACTAAGTTTTCTTTAAGTGCGCTGTAGCCTAACGCATCATTTCGGCTACTGAGTTTTTGCATTCCTCGGCGGGTGAATTGATGCATTGGATCAATTCCAGCGTTAATGAATACTTGCCATTGAATAGGAATACTTGGGCGTAAGAAATTAGCGGGTGCAATATGTTGTGGCCTAGCTATGTTACGAACGACCTGCAGCAGTTCTTTGAGTTCATATTTACTTAAAGAGTTGTGCTCTGGATAAATCCCAAAGTTACTGTGATTATTTAATAAACCATTGAAATGAGCATAACAAAGCAATTCAATCAGGCTAGGGGATTGTTTGATAATGGCATTTTCATTTTCTTTTTTGTAAATGCCTGAGATTAACTGCCATCGATTATCGACTAAAACCAAGGATATTTTGTCTTGTACCAGATCACCGACAATATTAGGGTTGATTGTTAGTATCTTACCTGGCTTTGCATCATAAATTGCGTATAGCTGGTTACCTAATAATGTAAGGTCGTTACGGTTTATTCGGACTTTTTTTGTATGCTTGTTACTGAATGCTGCTAAATAACGATAACTTGTGAGCATTTCGTTAACCAACGCATTTCGCTCAGATTGCACTTCATGTACTTTCCATTCTTCTCGATTATCTAAATGCATCAAATCAGCTTGTGACCAACCCCACTGAGTAACTAGCTGTTGTAATTCTCGAAAGCGCCATTGACGCTGTTGCCCTTGACTGGCTTTGGTAAGAGGAAGGTGAGCTTTAAAATAAAATGCTCGGCGTAATAATGCCAAACGATTATCGTCATGTTCTGCCGCTACATGCTTGCTGACACGATTAAGCATGAGCAGGTAGCCATCGCAATGCAAAGGGTCGATATTACCTTTGTGAACATTATCTTTAAGATCCCAGCATAGAGGTTGAATGTTAGGATATTGGCTAGCGTAGTGCTGGGTTAGTAGCAGTTTGAGTAAGGATTTATAAGGNTTCTTNAATCCTTTATTCAGCTGCCATAAACCTGCACCGACAAATTCAGAGGCGGCGATGGTTGCGATGCTGCCAAAATTAACCCATTGGCTGTTGTGTATTAATTGTCTATCGCTCAGTTGTTCTAAATAGTCTTGGCTGTGTTTTTCATATTTAGTGGGAATTAACCACCAACTGGGTTGTTTGCCTGCTAACCATAATGACGATCTATAAAATTCATCGAGTAAGAGTAAATGCTGCGTTGAGCCGGAGTGTTCTGCATCCACATTCTCTTGCATCTTGCCGAGTCGAAACTCTGCCGCGTTCATTAAAAAAAAGTGCAGTTCTACTTTTTGGCCGGCTGCCCACTTCTCAATGAGTTCGCATTTTGCTTTTAGTAGCGTGAGCTGTTCATTATCCAAATTTTCGGTATGACAGAGCCAAACATCCAAGTCGCTATTAGCCGCTTGTGCTAGCGTGCCTAAACTGCCCATTAGAAAAATGGCTTCGATGGATTTGGGCATACTAATTCTAGGAATTTGTAGCCCTTTGGCAATGTAACGAAGTGCATTTAACGAATCAGCTTGCGGGTTAAAGTGTTCAATTCCCGCTGGAACTTTTTGGCTTATAAAACCAGGAAGCTGAGGGTGGTTAATGTGCATTAGCAAAGGAAGGACATCTAGAACACGTGTTTGGCGTTCTAACATGAGGCTACGCGCTTGATCTAGACGCGCTTGATTAAGATTTAAGAATGACTGCCGCCACTGGTTGATTTGCTGAGATGGCGGCAGTTGTATATGTAACTTCTTAGCCTGGACTATCGGCGAGGCTGCTGTGGACAAATTTGGCATATATTAAGTATAGACAAGTTAGCCCACAGACAAATTGAAATTACATTTGTTAGCAATTGAGTTTATTTATCTTCTTTTAAGCGCTCAATCCCCAATGCTTTGAGTGTGTATTTCTCATAAATAGGTTCACTGGTGCCTCTTTTCATCTTATACATGAAGTATTTTTCGAAGGCGATTTTGGCATAGTGAACCCACTTACCTTTTTTGAACCAAGTAACGTTGCGTGGTGGAATTTGAGGGATGGCTACAAAAGCTGCACCAGTATCCCCCATGTCGGCTAAGCAAATTGCACTTAAGGAGCCTTTTTGCGTAGGTTCTTCACCTTTAAGAACATGCGCTAGATTCTCAGTGATTGCGGTCATCATTGACTCAATCATATAGCCCGTTTTAGGTGTGCCAGTTGGTACAGGAGTGTCTTCAACTGGTGGAATAGCAATGCACACACCTGCTGAATAAATATTGTTATAAGTAGGGCTACGTTGATATTCATCAACTATTACAAAACCTTTCGGATTACATAGGTTTGGAACATTGGCGACAGCAGAAACACCTCTAAAAGGTGGGATTAGCATACTGTGTTTGAAGGGAAGTTCGTGTTGTTTAATAACTTCTTTATTGTCGTTGTATTCATCAACGAACATGGTGCCATCTTCGACCTTGGTTACACTCGCATTGCAGATCCATTTGATGCTGTGGTTTCTTAAATCGCTTTCTAGCATGCTTTTTGAATCGCCAACACCACCTAGGCCTAGGTGGCCAATATAAGGCTCACTGGTGACGTAGGTCATAGGAACTTTGTCGCGAATTTTTTTATCGCGTAATGATTTTTCTAGAATGAAAGCATATTCATAAGCAGGGCCAAAACAGCTGGAACCTTGAAATGCACCTACGATGACAGGGCCAGGCTCTTCCATTAGCTCTTTAACATTTTCATGGCATTCTTTTGCATGAGAGACGGTACATACTGATTGAGTGAAACCTTCTGGGCCAGCTCCTGGTATTTGATCAAATGCGAGATCAGGGCCGGTTGCAATCACTAAATAATCATAGTCGACGGTGGCACCGGTATTCAGCAATAATTGGTTATCGTCAGGTTTAATTTCATCTACTCGGCCTGCGATAAACTCGATCCCTTTTTTGTTTACATATTTTTTAATAGGAATAGTCGTTTCACTTTCATCTCGCCACCCTACAGCAATCCAAGGGTTCGATGGTACGAACTGAAATTCTTCACGTTCGTTGATTAAAGTTATAGTGTGCTCTTTTTTACTAAGAGCTTCTCGGATTTCATAGGCACCCGCCATACCTCCGGTGCCAGCTCCAAGTACTACGATATGTGCCATATTGATATTCCTGAGTTAAAATTCCAGAATATTATTAATACCGCACTTAAGCATATTACTCTAGTCGCATATAGTTAATTGGCGCAATTGGTCGATATCTAGACTATTAGGTTTTAAAAATGTGTTGCAGGTAGGTTGTTGGGAATAATAAAAAGGAGGCGGTAACAGAAGCTGATACCGCCTTTTGAAGCATTAGCTGAGGAATTTAGCGCTTGGCTAAACGCTCGCTAGCACGCTTAGCAGCAGCGGCGACTTGTTGCGGTGCAGTTCCACCAATGTGATTACGAGCAGCCACTGAGCCTTCAAGTGTTAATACGTCAAATACGTCAGCAGTGATTTGATCAGAGAACTGTTGTAGTTCTTCTAATGTCATTTCACTTAAATCTTTACCAGTTTCAATGCCATAGGCAACCGCTTTGCCAACGATTTCGTGTGCATCACGGAAAGGAATACCTTTCACTACGACGTAATCTGCAAGATCGGTTGCTGTTGAGAAACCACGACGTGCCGCTTCGTACATAGAAGGCTTATTAGGCAGTAAGTGAGGTGCCATATCAGCAAAAGCACGGATGCTATCGCGCAAAGTATCAACGGTATCGAATAATGGTTCTTTATCTTCTTGATTGTCTTTGTTGTAGGCCAATGGCTGAGACTTCATCAAAGTAAGTAACGACATTAGATGACCATATACTCGGCCTGATTTTCCACGAACAAGTTCAGGTACATCTGGGTTCTTTTTCTGCGGCATAATAGATGAGCCGGTGCAGAAACGATCTGGAAGATGAATGAACTGGAACTGAGCAGAAGCCCAAAGTACTAGTTCTTCAGAGAAGCGAGACATGTGCATCATGATCAGTGCACCTGCTGAAGTAAATTCAATCGCAAAATCACGGTCAGATACAGAATCTAAGCTGTTTTCTGTTGGTGCAGTAAAGCCTAATAATTCAGCAGTATAGTTACGATCAATTGGGTAAGTCGTACCAGCCAATGCGGCTGCACCTAGTGGTAAAATGTTAATGCGTTTACGCACGTCTTGCAGGCGTTCGAAGTCACGTTCTAACATCTCATTCCATGCAAGGATGTGATGACCGAAAGTTACTGGTTGTGCCGTTTGTAGGTGTGTAAAGCCTGGCATGATGGTGTCAGTATGCTCAGCAGCTAAACCGATTAAACCTTCTTGTAAGCGGGTTAGTTCAGCGCAAATATTATCAACTTCGTCACGCAGGTATAAGCGTATATCGGTTGCAACTTGGTCGTTACGAGAGCGGCCAGTGTGTAGTTTTTTACCAGTAATACCGATCTTGGCAGTCAATGCTGCTTCGATGTTCATGTGAACATCTTCTAGCTCGATGGACCAATTAAAGTCGCCGCGTTCGATTTCAATACGTACTTCTTCAAGGCCGCGTAAAATATCATCGCACTCAGCCTGAGTAAGAACGCCAACCTTGGTTAGCATCTTTGCGTGTGCGATTGAGCCTTGGATATCATGAGCGTACATGCGCTGGTCAAAATCAACTGATGCAGTATAACGGGCAACAAATGCATCGGTTGGCTCAGAAAAACGGCCACCCCAAGAAGAGTTAGTTTGATCGGACATGAAAAACCTCGAACGAAGTGCAAAAAGCACGAAAATTTAAATGTCCGAATTATAGCCTTCTAGTCACTTGAGAGCTAGCTGTGTAATGGATGGAGATGAAATAGGCCAACCCTCTTGTTAAGTTATGGGTTGGCACTATTAATAATCTATTAATCAGCTTCGCGGTCTAGGTCGCCATTCATTTCTAGCCACAAAGCATTGAGGATTCCCAAGCAGCAGGCTAAACCTACGCCTAACATCCAAGCAAAATACCACATAATAACTTCCTTAATTTCGTCAACTGTATTGGTTTATGCGTGAAAATCTAACACGCATAAACCAGTCTCAAATCATTTAATAAATGATCTTTATTAGTAAGTGCCGTACTTATTGTCTTCAATATTCTGAGTACTAATGCGGCCCCACATTTTGTAATAGCCCCAAATCGTATAAGCCAAAATAATGGGTACAAAGATCATTGCCACAATAAACATAATATTCAGAGTCATTTTGCTCGAGACCACATCCCATACGGTTAANCTCAAACTTGGATCAATGCTTGATGGCATAACAAATGGGAATAAGCTAAAGCCAGCAGTACAGATAATACCGCTGATGGCAACAGAGCTGGCGATGAATACAAGTGCACTCTTGTCTTTTAGTGAGAACAATATAGTTAATAGCAAACCTGCAATGGCTAGTATCGGTGCCACTATAGTGATTGGATAAATTGAGTAATTATTTAACCAAGCTCCCTCAACAGTAGTCACGGTTTTTGCCATCGGTGTCATAGCTTCACCGGCATCTTTTGTCATGTCGGTAATAACATAACCGTCCACCCAATAAAGCAAACAAATACCTGCAAAGATAAAGGTAACTAAGGTAACAACAGCGGTTACAATAGTCGCCTTACGAGAACGCTCAAGAACTTCATCTTGTGTGCGCATCTGTAAATAAGCAGCGCCGTGCATAACAAGCATGGCCAAACTTACAACCCCAACTAATAACGCAAATGGAGAGAGTAATTGGAAGAAGTTGCCTTCGTAGAAGCTACGCATTGTGTTGTCTAGGGTGAAAGGTAAACCTAAAAATAAGTTACCAAAGGCAACGCCAAACACTAATGAAGGTACTGCACCACCGACGGTTAATAACCAGTCCCAGTTACTGCGCCATTTAGNTTCTTCAATTTTAGATCGATATTCAAAGCCTACAGGGCGAAAGAACATAGCAAATAAAACCAATAGCATAGCAAAATAAAGCCCACTAAATGCTGTCGCGTAAACCACTGGCCAAGCAGCAAATATGGCACCACCTGCCGTGATAAACCATACTTGGTTACCATCCCAGTGAGGGCCTACGGTATTTAACATGACTCGACGTTCGTAATCAGTTTTACCTACGATTTTTAATAAGGTAAGTACACCCATATCGAAGCCATCGGTAATTGCCCAGCCGATCAGTAATACACCGATCAGCACCCACCAAATAAGTTTTAAGCTTTCGTAATCCATGATCGCTCCTTACGCTATGTCTTTGCGTGATTGTTGAACGACTGCAGCACCTTCACTGCCACCGCTACTGTCATTATCTGANTTACTNTGTTCCCAGAAATAACGGCCGGTATGTAAAGCACTTGGCCCTAAGCGTATAAATTTAAGCATTAGGAATACTTCAACAATTAATAAGCCAGTATAGAATACGATGAATCCGCCTAGGCTTAGCAGTAAGTCCATTGCCGTGCGTGATGATGCAGATAGAGCTGTTGGCAGAATTCCACCAATTGACCAAGGTTGACGGCCAAATTCTGCAACAAACCAGCCCATTTCACATGCGATCCAAGGTGCGGGTACGCAAATCAANAGTGCTTTTAATAACCAGCGCTGATGTTCAATTGTATTCTTAGCNGAGTAGTAAAATGATGCTGTAATTAAGAACAACATTAAGAAACCTAAAGCGACCATTATGCGGAAGGTAAAGAACATTGGGGCAACACCAGGAATGGTATCTTGAGCAGCCATTTTTATTTGTTCTTCTGAAGCATCAACGACTTCATCGGTATAGCGTTTAAGAAGCAGACCGTAGCCTAGGTCTTCTTTTACTTCATCAAAAGCAGTAATCGTTTCTGTGCTTTCGTCCCCTGCTTTCAAGTCTTGCAGCAACGAATAAGCGCTGATACCAGAGCGGATACGCACTTCATGCTCATCAATAAGGTCCTTAATACCAGTAACTTCTTCATCTGTTGAGCGGGTTGCGATTAAGCCCAAAGCATAAGGGATTTTAATGGCGTAATCAGTGGTCATCGTTTCTTCATTTGGCCAACCAATTAAAGTGAACGCAGCGGGTGCTTCATGGGTGTCCCACTCGGCTTCGATGGCAGCTAGCTTCGTACGCTGCACGTCGCCTAATTCATAGCCTGACTCATCACCTAAAATGATTACTGATAAAATAGACGCTAGGCCAAAACTGGAAGCAATGGCGAACGAACGACGGGCAAATGGAAGGTCGCGTTTTTTCAGCATAAAGAAAGCACTGATTGCCAGTACAAACATAGCACCAGTAACGTAACCTGCAGATACGGTGTGTACAAATTTAACTTGAGCAACAGGATTAAAGATCAATTCTGCGAAGCTGGTCATTTCCATTCGCATGGTTTCATAATTGAACTCTGCACCGATTGGATTTTGCATCCAACCGTTGGCGATTAAGATCCACAGTGCTGATAAATTAGAGCCAATTGCAACCAGCCAAGTTACGACTAAATGTTGATACTTGGACAGCCGATCCCAACCAAAGAAGAATAAGCCAATAAAGGTTGATTCTAAGAAGAAGGCCATTAAACCTTCGATCGCGAGTGGGGCGCCGAAAATATCTCCGACATAATGGGAGTAGTAAGCCCAGTTAGTTCCAAACTGGAACTCCATTGTCANGCCTGTGGTAACACCTAGAGCGAAGTTGATACCAAACAACTTACCCCAGTACTTAACCATGTCTTTGTAGACTTGTTTTCCCGTCATCACGTAAACGCTTTCCATAATGGCTAGAATAAATGCAAGGCCAATGGTTAGCGGAACGAATAGAAAGTGATAAAGCGCCGTGATAGCAAACTGCAACCGCGACAGATCAACAACCGTATCATCCATCGGTTTTCTCCAAGTTTAAGTTAGTGTTATCTATATTACTTTGTGGGAATATAGATAGATATAAGAAAANTTGATCTAAGTCGGCATTTAGACCGTTTTTGGGTAGTCAAAAGTAAATTAGTGTATAAAAAATGTAGCAATGAAAAGCGTTAATGGCAAAAAATCAGAGGCTGGGCATTTATAACAAGGTATTACTTTGATTAGTCGTGCGATTGGGCTGTGTTTGGTACACTCTTCAAATGGAAAAACATAATAAAAAACTCGAGTCTTTCTTTCTTCCAGACTTATGTAATGTCTACGCCGTATTGGTGCTTATCATTTTGTCTGAGGCTTTAGTTGTTGCTTTGTTGCTGGTAGAAAGCGGATTAGTTGGTTTTCAGTGGGAACGTTTAGCGACGTTATCCTATTTTGTGCAATGGGTAGCCTTGCTCTCTGTGGCGTTGCTGTGTCAGTCCCGTCGTTTTATGGCGCGCTTGAGTCTGTCTGGAGCAGTCTGCTGGGCAATGTCTTTACTGTTATTGGTCTGTTTTGTGATTAGTTATATGGCTGAATCGTTATTTCCTTTTGCTATTTTAGAGCGGGAAATTGATTGGTTGTGGATATTAAGGAATATGCTTCTTAGCGCTATTTTTGGTGCAATGGGATTGCGTTACTTTTATGTGCAGAGCCAGTGGCGATTAAAAAGCCAAGCGGAGCTGAGTTCCCGCCTTCAAGCTTTACAAGCCAGTATTCGCCCTCACTTCTTTTTTAATAGCCTTAATACAGTCGCGTCCCTTATCGCGATTGATCCTGATAAAGCTGAAAATATGCTAGTAGATTTGTCTTCTTTATTTAGAGTNGTACTAAAAGATCAAGACGCCCATGTTGATTTGGCAGCTGAGATTGAACTGGGTAGGCGCTATTTAAATATTGAGCAGGAGCGATTAGGCGATAGATTAACAATTGAATGGCAACTGCCTGAAAATATTCCAAATATCCAAGTGCCGCAATTGTTACTGCAGCCCTTGCTTGAAAATACTATCTATCATGGTATTCAGCCTTTAATTGACGGCGGACGGGTGATGATTAGTCTGATGCGCAAAAAGGATAGTGATCAATGCTGGCTGCTAACAATTGAAAATGATAAGCCTGAATCGGTCGCTAAAACGGAAGGGCATAAGATTTCATTACCGAATATTGCCATGCGCCTAGAGGCTATTTTTGGTGAACAGGCTAGTTTAAGCTTCTCTGAAACTGCTAACCAGTACCGAGTTCTAATTGAGTTGCCGGAATATACTAACAAAAAGAATATAACGTCTAATTAAAAGCTAATTACATGGCAAGCGCAGGGGGGGGCAATGAGTTTAAGAGTATTATTAGTAGATGATGAGCCATTAGCCCGTCAGAGATTGGTTAGGTTATTGGCTGAGCATGAAAATTATCAAATTGTTGCAGAAGTTGGTAATGGCCAAGCGGCTTTGGATTGGTTATGTCTGCATAAAGCCGACCTTGTGTTACTAGATATTCAGATGCCTGGTTTGACGGGATTGGAAGTAGCTGAGCAGCTAATGAATTCTCTAGCAGCAAATGATCCCCGCCCAGCGATTATATTTTGTACGGCATATGATGAATACGCGCTGAACGCGTTTAAAGTTGAAGCTGTAGACTATTTATTAAAACCCATTCGTAAAGAAGATTTAACAAGAGCGCTACAAAAGGCTCAGCGCTGGATTGACCAACAGCCAAATGGCCAAACAGATAACGCTGCTGAAAATATCGCACGAACGCATATAAGTGCTCGCACTCATCAGGGTTTGCAGCTTATTCCTATCAATAGTATTTACAGTTTTCAGGCTGATCAAAAGTACATTACTGTAAAATATGAAACGGATGAATGCCCTTTCAATGAAGTATTGATTGATGAACCCTTAAAAGTACTTGAAGATGAATTTGATCAGGAATTTGTTCGAATTCATCGTAATGCTTTAGTGGCTAAGGATAAAATTGATCGCTTAGAAACAGTTGATAGCAGTGTGCATCTATTACATTTAAAGGGGCTTCAAGAAGGATTTTGCGTGAGTCGTCGTCATTTGCCGAGTGTTCGACGGTTAATGCGGGGATTATAAAAAAGTAGTATGTAGCTATCAATATTATGCCAAGGGGTAATATTGATAGCATCACCACAGTAATTAAGAATTCTCGGCTATCTTCTGATAATCAGCTGTAACTTCATCCATCTTTTTCAAAATAGATTCCGTTGTAACTGAAATTAAAGTAGGTACAAAACGATCTTGTTCATATTGAGATAATCCTGCTTTTGAGAACGTCCATTGTGCATTAATCTTTTTTAGTTTCTTCTGGATTGCTGGTGTATTTTCTTCAGCTTTATTCAGCTCAGCCAAACCGGATTCATATTCTTTTAATGTGTCTTCAAAGCTAGAGCTAAGATTTTTTAGATCAACTGTCCATGCCATTGCCATGTATAGCTTGGCTATTATTCTTTGACTTAGCATACGTTGTTTACTTGAGATGCTCACCGTGTGATTGGCGTGAACATTTCCCTTTTTTTCTAATAAAGAAAGAAGCTTATTAGATTGTATATAAAGTTTGTCGCTAAGAGGTATTAGCTCTTTTGCCATTTCTTTAGATGGCTTGCTAATGGCTTTAAGGCGTAATGACTCCCAGGTTTTAGATATCTGATTTAAAGCTCTCATTTGGGCTGGGTCTTCAAGAAAATCAAGCAATTCAAGATGCTGTTGTTCAAATAAGGCAACAGCTTGATCGAGTTCTTTATGGGCTTTATCAGATTTAATATGACTGCCAATCATTATGTAATCTTTCACGATACGCTGACTTAGCATGCTCTGCGCCCCAGCTTTGTTGATAGCCTCTGCTACAGAAACAATTTCGCTGTGGCTAACGGCACTAAAAAATAATAATGCAATAGATAGGAATTTCATGTGGTCGAACTCTTAGCAATGGGGTTTGTATTCATGATACTCGCCCCTGGGGGTGGTTAGTGGTCGTTTTGTAATGGCTGCGTATGCTACAGCGTCCCCTTTTTAAGTAAATGCCAGTTAAGTAAACCATTGTAAAAGCAAGGTTATTTGTAGGCACAGAGTACCGAAAGATTCCCATTTCCTAAAAATGTGATTGGTTTATTAGAGATAATGAAGGTGCTTGACCGTTTTATTGATTTCATATTGAAACTGTAAAAATAAAAAAACATGCNGCCAAATGTTGTTATTATAGGNGCTATTATTTGCTCATTCTGTTGAAGGAATCTGTATGCCAGCTCGTACTCTTCGAATTGCTACNCGTAAAAGCCCTCTTGCTATGTGGCAAGCCGAACACGTGAAATCACGTTTATTAGCGTTAAATCCAGAGTTAACCGTTGAACTTATTACCTTTACAACCAAGGGTGACATTATTCTGGATACTCCTCTGGCTAAAATCGGTGGTAAAGGGTTNTTCGTTAAAGAGTTGGAAGTNGCGATGCTAGCGGGTGATGCTGATATTGCTGTGCANTCTATGAAGGATGTACCGATGGAATTCCCTGAAGGCNTAGAGNTGGGGGTTATTCTAGAGCGTGAAACNCCAACNGATGCTTTCGTATCTAANAATTTCAAAAGNTTAGAAGAGCTACCTCAAGGGGCGGTTGTTGGCACNTCGAGCTTNCGCCGTCAATGTCAGTTACAAGCGAAGCGTCCAGATTTAGTNATTCGNTCTTTNCGTGGCAATGTACAAACACGNTTAGGTAAGCTCGATAGTGGCGAGTTTGATGCCATTATTCTTGCTTCTGCCGGTTTGTTGCGTTTAGAGATGGAATCCCGTATNGCACAATATTTAACACCTGAAGTATCNCTACCNGCTGGTGGNCAAGGGGCTGTGGGTATTGAATTACGCAGTAATGATGCCGCCACGTTAGAGTTGCTTAAACCACTTCAGGACGATACAACGGCTTATCGCGTGACGGCTGAGCGTGCGATGAATCGCCGCTTAGAAGGTGGCTGTCAGGTCCCNATCGCTTGTTACGCAGAAGAAAATAACGGTGAACTTTGGTTGCGTGGTTTGGTTGGCAGTGTTGATGGCAAGCAAATGCTAACGACAGAGCATCGCGGACCAGTTGCTGAAGCAGAAGCCTTGGGTATTAAAGCCGCTGAAGACTTATTAGGGCAAGGCGCAGATAAAATCTTGGCCGAAGTTTATGCTCAAGCCTGAGGTTTTTTTAAAGCCTAGCGCTTCTATCAAGCCTTTACCTGTGCTGGTCACTCGACCAGCATCTCAAGCGGAAGAAATCTGCCCCTTGCTAGAAGCTCTGGGTTGTGAGGTTCTTCGTCAGCCATTATTAAAAATCGAAGCGGTTGATGAAACGCCCGCAATAAAATCTCAATTTATGGATATAGATCTTTTTGATGNAGTAATTGCCATTAGTCGTAATGCAGCTGAAATGGGTTTAAGTACAATGGATNAATACTGGCCTCAGTGGCCGTTAGGTATTGATTGGATTGCCATAGGTCCAGTAACGGCCGAAGTAATGACAAATGCAGGTCTAGATGTGAAAATTCCTGCTGAAAAGTTTGATAGTGAAGGTGCATTAGAAATGCCTGAGCTAACAGATGTTGCGGGTAAAAAGATTCTTATTTGGCGTGGTGTAGGTGGGCGTGAAACACTCGCGAGTACATTACGTGAGCGTGGTGCGGAAGTTATTTACGCAGAACTTTATCAACGGCTAGTGCCTGAGTATAGTGAAGAAGAATGGTTGCAAGTATTGGTGCCAAAACCTTTACTATTAGTGAGCAGNGGCCAAGGGTTAGAGGCGATTGCGTCGCAACAGCCAAAGATTGCAGAGCGAGTACGTGGCATTATTGCTCCTAGTCGCCGAGTTGCGGAGCTGGCAGGGTCTCTTGGTTTTGAAAAGATTCAGATTGCAGCCAGTGCTCAAGATGTTGATATGTTGGCAGCAGTAAAAAAATGGATAGCGGCAAGCCGGTAATTAAGCTGTTATGGTTATTCAACTAGATCGATAAATATAGTGAGTCATCAATGGTTAAGGAAATAAATGTGACTGATAAATTGGATATAGATCAGCCGACGACAGATGTCGCTGAGACCACGGTTGATAAACAAAATAAAATTGATAAGAAAAAGACAGCTGTTGCAGAGAAGAAGCCAAGATCTTTATTGGCTGGTCTTGCACTCGTCTTAGTACTTCTCGCTTTAGTTGCAATTGCAGGGCTAAGTTGGAAAGGCTTTGGATTTATACAGCAGCTTTCCTCTCTTGAATTGAAGCTGCAGCAATCCGAACAAGTAAAAGTAGCCATTAATAAAGAGCTAAACAATTTGCAGCAGCAGCTCAAAACTCAAGCACAATTACAACAACATACAAGTCAACGTTTAGCGGAATTACCGGGTGCAGATACAGATGATTGGCTAATTGCTGAAACGGAATATTTACTACGTTTAGCGAACCAACGATTAAACCTAGAAAAAGATTTGCAAGGTGCTTTGGCGATCCTTACGGCAGCAGATGGTGTTTTGGCGGAAACAAAAAATCCTCAACTTGATTCTATTCGTGCAATATTAGCCAATGAAATTGTAACGTTACGCGCAGTACCTGCTGTTGATATCACAGGTGCTGTAAGTCGTATTCAAGCGGTTCAAGAACAAGTTATTCAACTGGAATGGATGCCAAGAAGCCTGCCCAAAGCTGCAACTGAGATCGAGACGGCTGAAGATAAGGTAGAGTTAACGACTTGGCAAAAATTCCTGGTTAAAGCTGAAAATGGTTTGAACAGCATGGTGCGCATACAACAGCATGATAAAGCGCTACCTGCACCGCTAACACCAGATCAACATTATTATTTACAACAAAATATGCAGTTAATGCTTGAGCAAGCACAAGTGGCTTTGGTTCGCCAACAAGCGGATCTTTATTTACACAGCATCAATCGTACACAAGCTTGGTTAAGTGAATTCGTACGCAGTGAAACTGCTCAAGCAAAAGCGTTACAGCAAACCTTGGGTGAATTAGCGAAGTGGGAAGTAGCTCCAGCACTTCCCGATATTAGTGGCTCATTAAATAAATTGCGCCGTTATTCTGGGATGCAAGAACAGCAACCCGTTAACAGTACTGCGAAATAAACCACGGAGCTATTATTATGAAAAAACTTGTGGTTCTTATTGCGCTCTGTTTATTGATTGGTCTTGGTTTTGGCTACCTCGTAAATATGGATCCTGGCTATGTACTATTTAGCTGGACCAGTTATACCTTAGAAACTAGCTTCTGGTTTTTTAACATTATGCTGGTTGTTTTCTTTCTTTCTGCCTATTTGGCCCTACGAGTTTTTCTCTTTTTAATCTCAAGTGACTGGCGAGTTAACTGGAATAAAAATAATCGAGAAAAACGCGGAAAGCGCCAGACAACTCGAGGTTTTTTGAGTTTAGCTCAAGGGCAGTGGCAAACAGCAGAGCGTCAATTAACGCAAGGAGCTGCGCTGGGTGATAACCCGCTCATTAATTATTTGGGTGCTGCTCGTGCTGCTTATGAGAAAGGCGATATGGATGCGTCAGAGCATTGGTTAAAAGAAGCTAGCCAAAGTACCAAGGGTGCAGAGCTTGCGGTAGGTATTACGCAAATCCAATTGCTAATTGCACGAGGACAAGCTGAGCATGCTTTGGCTGTTGTTTTGCGTTTGCGTAAGCAAAATCCAAAACATAAGCACTTATTAAAAATGCATATTAAAGTTCTCCAAGAATTGGAAGACTGGGTCGGCTTGAAAGAATTGTTACCGACCGTGCGTAAATTAGCAAAGTTACTTCCGCAAGATAGATTAACCGAACTGGAAGAAAAAGTTGTTATACAGTTAATGCAACGAGCGATTAAAAATAAGAGTGTAATTGCAGTAGGTACTAGCCAAGCAGAGCAACTTAAAGAAATTTATGATGACGCGCCTAGAAACGTGCGTTTATCGGTTAATGTATTACGTTGTTATGTTGAACTATTATTGCAATTGAAGCAGCCAAGTAAAGCTGAGCATGCGTTACGTTCTGCTTTGACGTCGGTTTGGCATAACGATTTAATTTGCCTTTATGGTCGAGTAGATGCTTCAGATGGAGAGCGCCAACTTCTGTTTGCTGAGCAGCAACTGAAAGAGCGTACCAATGATCCTATGCTGTTATTAGCTCTAGGGCGTATTGCCAATCGTGCTGGTGATCCAGATAAAGCGGAAGAATATTTGGAAGCGGCTAGTAAGATTAAAGCACTACCCGGAGTTCATGCAGAACTTGGTCATTTATTAGCCAAGCGAGGTGCTTTTGAAGACGCTTGCGAGCACTTTGATAAAGCACTTTCGTAATGGTGATTAAACAAGATATTCCCGCTTTATTAGTTGGTATTATGAGCACAATGGTCGGTGTTGGACTGGCTCGATTTGCTTATACTCCCCTGCTTCCGGAGCTGATTAGCCAGAATTGGTTTAGTGCTTCGCAAGCGGTATATCTTGGTGCTGCGAATTTATTGGGGTATTTCCTCGGTGCTATTGCAGCGCATCAAATATCCGAAAGAGTTCATTTACGACTACTGATGAATGTCAGCTTTTTTGCAGTGGTCGCAAGTTTCATTGGCTGTGCATTGCCGCTAGGTATTGAGTCGTTCTTTACTTGGCGTTTAATTGCGGGAGTTGCTGGGGCTATTCTAATGGTTGTAGGGCCAGCCAGTGTTATTGCTCTTATACCAGTCGATCGCCGCGCCAGTGTTGGTACTTTGATGTTTACCGGTATAGGCATTGGTGCGTTATTATCCGCGACCATTATTCCTTTGTTGGTCCAAACGAGCTTGGTTATGACCTGGGTTGTTCTTGCGGTAATGACGTTAGCATCAGCTTGGGTTAATGATATTAGTTTGTCGAAGCTAGAGTATGCTGATAACGCTAATGCAGCACACTTAGAGACAAAAAAAGATGAAGATAAAGATTCATCGACAGGATTTAATCGCATTGTGTTACTGGTTTTGATTGCATATGGATTTGATGCTTTAGGCTTTATTCCACATACAATTTTCTGGGCTGACTTTCTTGCGCGTGAGCAAGAGTTAGGAACCTATGTTGCTTCTTTGCAGTGGGGTTTGTTTGGCTTAGGAGCTATGTGTGGCCCTTTCATTGCTCGTTATGGAGCAAGTAATTTTGGTTGGTCAAAAACGCTGAATGCGGCGTTTCTAGCAAAAGCAGCAGCTATTATTTTACCTGTTCTTTTTATACAAAATACATCATTTGCAATATTAAAATATACGGTTTCTTCTTTCATTGTCGGCGCTATGGTTCCAGGGATCGTTTCTTTAACGTCGGGTCGTATTGCCGAGTTGGTTGGCCCAAAGCATCATAAAAAATACTGGGGTTGGGCTACGGCTATTTTTGCGTTAGCTCAAGCTGTATCTGGCTACGCAATGTCTGGCCTGTATGGTTATTTTGAAAGTTATTATTGGTTGTTCTTTATCGCATCAGCTTTGATGTCGATAGGTCTGGTGTTGTCTTTGTTGAGCGCGCATTTCTCTTCGAAAAAAGAGGTGTGAATATGAAAGAAGGCTATATCTCTAAAGCCTTCTTTCTTAGCTAGCAGTGTTTAGATACGTTTATTACTTAAGACTTTTTCTCGCGGGGCGCATAGCTGAAAACATCACTGTGCATATTAGCTTCGCTTAAACCTAGTTTCTCTAATTGGTCTAATGTGCCGTGTACCATGTTAGGCGAGCCACACGCGTACATTTGAACATCTTTTAAATCGTCAAAGTCTTCATGAATGACTTCATAAATCCAACCCGCACGACCTTGCCAGTTATCAACACCCGCTTCTAATACTGGGTGAAAGGTAAAGTTGGTATATTCATCTGCCCAATGTTTTGGCGTATCGTATAAATAGAATTCATCTAAGGAACGGTTTGACCAATATAAGTGTATTTCGTGCTCTGGATCTTCGGCTAAAATCGCTTCTGCTATACATTGAATCTGTGAGAANCCCGTTCCTGCGCAGACCAATAAAATAGGCTGTTTAGGTAATTCATTTAAGAAGCATTCCCCTTTTGCCAAGGTTATTTTAACTGTGCTGCGGTTCGTAGCGNCAGCAGAAAGCTCNGCAATGATACTGGCAGTTACTTCGTTATGATCTGANATCTGTAATTCTAAACGGCGTGGGCGTTTAGGATCTGGCGCATTAGCAATAGAGTAAGGTAATTGCTGATCAGCAGCATGAAGCTCTAAATATTGGCCGGGCAAATAATCGAGTTTACTGCCAGCAGGGGCCAGTAGTTCAATACGATAAACAGATGCATTTAAGGCCTCAACACTCGACACCTGGCATGCGAGGGTCTTTTCTGGAGAGTGTCCTGGTGCATAAATCTCTGGCATATAAATCTCTAAATCGGATAACGGATAAGTTAAACATAATAATACCTGATTAGGAGACTCAAGTATTTCACCTTTTTTCTGGTCGACCTGATAACCCTGACGCTGATCGACTGTGCCAGATAAAAGCTGGGCCTCACATATCTGACAAACACCATTTTCGCAGCTAAGAGGAATGATAATCCCCTGCTCAAAACAGGCTTCTTGCAAAGCTTGGTTTTCAGCCACCTGAANTGAAATATTCGATGGCTGAAAAGTGATTGTNAAAAANGCCGCTTCTGAGGTCATGTTATAAGGCCATTTTTATAAGTCTAGCTCATCCCAGATCGCGTCGATCTTGTCTTTCACCTTTTCGTCCATGACTATCGGTTCACCCCATTCACGATCGGTTTCACCTNGCCACTTATTCGTAGCATCTAAGCCCATTTTGGAACCTAAACCTGAAACCGGAGAAGCGAAATCGAGATAATCAATCGGCGTATTGTCAATCAAGGTGGTATCACGCGTTGGGTCCATGCGAGTCGTAATCGCCCAGATTACATCGTTCCAGTCACGCGCGTTGATATCATCATCAGTGACAATTACGAACTTGGTATACATAAACTGGCGTAAGAAAGACCAAACTCCCAGCATCACGCGTTTAGCGTGACCCGGATACTGTTTCTTAATCGTTACAACGGCCATGCGATAAGAGCAGCCCTCAGGCGGCAGATAGAAATCGGTAATTTCTGGAAATTGCTTACGCAAGATCGGTACAAAGACTTCATTCAGTGCAACACCCAAGATAGCGGGCTCATCTGGTGGACGGCCAGTATAAGTACTGTGATAAATAGGATCTTTACGATGAGTGATTTTCTCAACGGTAAATACAGGGAAGCTGTCTACTTCGTTGTAATAGCCAGTATGGTCACCAAACGGACCTTCGTCGGCCATTTCATCNGGNTAAATGAAACCTTCTAAAATGATTTCCGCAGATGCTGGTACCATCAAATCATTGCCAAGACTNTTAACCACNTCAGTACGGCTATTGCGTAATAAACCAGCAAANGCGTATTCTGATAAGGTATCNGGAACTGGNGTTACNGCNCCTANAATNGTTGCNGGNTCAGCGCCTANAGCNACNGATACAGGNTANGGNTGGCCTGGATTTTGTTGTTGGAATTCNCGAAAATCCAGAGCCCCCCCGCGGTGGCTTAACCAACGCATAATGAGCTTGTTCTTACCGATAACCTGCATACGATAGATGCCAAGGTTATGGCGATCTTTATTTGGGCCCTTGGTAATAACCAGAGGCCAAGTAATTAGTGGTGCTGCGTCGCCAGGCCAGCAGTGCTGAATTGGTAATTTACTTAAGTCGACGTCGTCATCTTGGTGAACAATGTCTTGGCAAGGGGCTTTTTTAACTTCTTTTTGACTAAGGCTTAATACCTTTTTGAAAATAGGAAGTTTGCTCCAAGCGTCTTTAAGACCTTTAGGCGGTTCAGGTTCTTTGAGGAATGCGAGTAGCTCACCAACTTCGCGTAACGCTTCTACGGAAGATTCACCCATACCCATAGCAACGCGTTCAGGAGTACCAAACAAGTTGGCCAGTACAGGCATGCTATGACCTTTAGGGTTTTCAAATAATAATGCTGGGCCACCTGCGCGTAAAACGCGATCGGCGATTTCAGTCATTTCTAAATGAGGGTCAACGGGATAGCTGATGCGTTTAAGCTCGCCTTTTTTTTCCAGTTGCTTGATGAAGTCTCGTAGATCTTTATATTTCACGAATAGCCTGTTTCTGTCATGAATATTTTGAATGCCCACATCATAAAGGGCTAAGCGGTTGATTTCTAATTTTATGTCCATAAGATGGCCGCTAATTAGGCTTTATACGACTTTTTGAGGGTTTTAGTTTATGAGTGCACGCTTTTATTTATTAATAAGCGCTTTAAGTGGTGTTTTGAGTGTTGCTCTCGGTGCGTTTGGTGCTCATGGGCTAAAGAAAATCGTGAGCCCTGATATGTTGGTTACGTTTCAAACGGGCGTGCATTATCAGTTTATCCACACCTTGGCTTTGTTAGCACTATCGATCTTGTTATTAACGCCAGCGACTAAAGCAGTATCTAGCCTGCTTAAGTGGAGTGCTAACTTGATGATAGTCGGAATAGCACTGTTCAGCGGCAGTTTATACACCATGACATTTATGTCAGTGTCAGGTGGATTCCCTGCTTGGTTAGGCCCGATTACCCCTATTGGTGGATTAGCCTTTATAATGGGCTGGATATTTTTAATGGTTGCTGCGTTTAAGCTGCCAATTGATGAGCAATAATTCGTTTACTGTACGTTTTAATATATTGATGAAGAGAAGAATAACGTGACTGAGCAAGAAAAGCCGCTGACCGAAGATACGCTCAGTGAGCAAGAAGTAATTGAGAGCCAAAAGCGCCGTATCCGCTCTTTCGTTCGTCGTACTGGTCGCTTAACCGCTGGGCAACAACTTGGCTATGACCGCCAGTGGGATAAATTAGGTTTTGCGCTATCTGATGGCGAATTTGATATCCCTAAAGCTTTTGGTCGTGATGCGTATACCGTATTAGAAATCGGTTTTGGTATGGGACAGTCATTCATCGAGATGGCAAAAGCTGATCCTGAAAAGAACTACATTGGTATTGAAGTTCATACTCCTGGAGTGGGTTCTGCTTTACGAATGGCTGATGAAGAAGGTGTTACCAATGTACGCATTAGCGAAGATGATGCGATTGAGGTATTAAAACATCAAATAGCTGATGAAAGTTTTGATTGTTTACAGTTATTTTTTCCAGATCCGTGGCATAAAAAGCGCCATAATAAGCGTCGTATTGTAAACGAAGAGTTCATTCAGACTATTCGCAGAAAGATGAAGCCGGGTGGCATTATTCATATGGCAACCGATTGGGAGCCATATGCGGAACATATGATGGAAGTATTGACCGCTGCGGAAGGTTATAAAAACCAAGCCGGGGAAGGGCAATATACTCCGCGTCCAGATCATCGTCCACTTACTAAATTCGAAAAGCGTGGCGAGAAGTTAGGCCATGGGGTTTGGGATTTGTTTTTTGAAAAGATTAGTTAATAACGTTAATTAAGTTTTAGGGGTTTAGAAAATGACTAAGAAAGATAAAGAAAAAGTATTCGGTGGAGAGTGGAGCCAAGAGCAGTTAGAAGAGTTTTTGGTTGAGCAGGATTACCCAGGCGAAACTGCAAATTTTACTTCTATTATTCGTGCTTACCGTCACATGATGCCAGCATCTTTCGCTGATTTCCTTACTTTGTTAAAAGAAAAAGGCGGCGATGTAAATGCAAAGAATGAAGCAGGTGAAAGCGCTTTTGCAATTATTTCTGGTCACCCAAAAGGTTCTGAATTTGCGGCTTTATTGAAAGAAGCAGGTGCTGCTTAGGACTGTTAATATCGCTACGGTTAATTTATTTCAAACCGTAGCGCTTTTTAATTTTAGTCACCTGAGCGGAATGACTAATCAAGAAATCGTTAAATCTCTTAATCAAGTCAGGGTACTTGATACTAGACAGGTGGTAAGCATATGTGAAGGCTGGAAATTTAGGAT
>PAOL01000024.1 GCA_002708475.1 Oleispira sp.
TCCTTTATCTAATGCGTCTCTAACTGATTGTGTTTTTGAAGTAGAGCGCCCTACAACAGCAGAAGAGGTTAACGCATTCTTTAAAGAAGCGTCGGAAAACGAGCTGAAAGATATCTTGGGCTACGAAGAACGTCCTTTGGTATCCATTGATTATAAAACCGACCCTCGTTCAACAATTATTGATGCCCTATCTACCATGGTCGTGAATGGTACTCAGTTAAAAATATACGCTTGGTATGACAACGAATGGGGTTATGCAAACAGAGCAGCTGAGTTAATGCGCATGGTTGCTTTAGCCGATTTAGATTAATTATTTTTTAATAACGCTAAATTTTTAAAAAGTTAAAAGTAGGATTAACAGCATGAATTGGCTTGCGAAGCTATCACCTGATATTCGTCAGTACATGATAGTAACCGGAAACTATTGGGCATTCACCCTCACCGACGGTGCGTTAAGAATGCTCGTCGTTCTATACTTCCATGGCTTAGGTTATAGCCCACTGGAAGTGGCCATGCTGTTCATCTTTTATGAAGTTTTTGGCGTCATCACAAATCTAATTGGTGGCTGGCTGGGTGCACGCTTAGGTTTAAATAAAACCATGAATTTGGGTTTATTTTTACAAGTGATCGCACTATCTATGCTATTAGTACCTACTGAAATGCTATTAATACCTTGGGTTATGGCAGCACAAGCGCTTTCGGGTATTGCAAAAGACTTAAATAAAATGAGCGCTAAAAGCTCTGTTAAATTATTAGTTCCTAAAGATGCTGAAGGACAATTATATAAGTGGATTGCGATTCTTACCGGTTCTAAAAACGCATTAAAAGGCATTGGTTTTTTTCTGGGTGGTGCCCTGCTAAGTCTATTCGGATTCCAAGGTGCTATTTTAGGGATGGCAATCGCCTTGGCAATCGTTTGGGTATTCAGTTTAATCAGCTTGAAGAAAGATTTAGGTAAAGCGAAAAACAAACCCAAATTTACAGAGCTGTTTTCAAAAAGCAAAGCGATTAATTATCTTTCTGCTGCACGACTATTTTTGTTTGGCTCGCGAGATGTCTGGTTTGTGATTGCCCTGCCCGTTTACTTGGCCAGCACTTTTGGTTGGGACCACTGGTATGTGGGAGGATTTTTAGCCGCATGGATTATTGGTTATGGCTTTGTGCAAACCATTGCGCCCAAAATAACGGGGAGCAATATAACCAAGCGTACTGAACCTAATGAAATCAAAAAACACGCACCTGATGGGCATGACGCATTTGGTTGGGCTTTAGCTTTAGGCATCATTCCAATTATTATTGCGCTATCCCTTAGCTATGATTGGCATTCATCAACTGTGTTATTAATAGGCTTAATGGTATTTGGAGCATTGTTTGCGATTAACTCATCATTGCACAGTTATCTAATCGTTAGTTATGCGACCGAAGACAGTGTGTCCCTTGATGTTGGATTTTATTATATGGCGAATGCCATGGGACGATTAATCGGTACGATACTCTCTGGTTGGTTATTTCAAGATTACGGATTAGCGGTATGTTTATGGGTATCCGCTGGGTTTATTATCTTAACGTCGTTTATTTCGCTAGGGTTGCCCGAAAACAGACATGCTATTTAGTTAGCCACGCACGCTCTTGCTCTGCCGTCATTAACTCTGCATTAGTTGTTAGGTCGACAATACTCGCAGTTTGATATTGCTTACTAAAATCTGTTGCGTCAACGCTCCACTCCCCATTATTGAAACAGGCTAAAATGGGGTTAGAGCTTTGCGGTGAATGTTGAATAATAGATCGGCAAACTGAGCCTTGCACGTTTTTATAACTGGCAAGCACCTCAATCTTTAGCTCAGGATTAACCGTCGTCACGCTGCCTGAAGGCTGTGTATTTAACACGGATACCAAACTGGCATTAATATTCGATTCAGATAGCGGCATTAGCATCCAAATGCCAAGGGCAAACACAATACTGGCGGCACTGGCAAAGCTCCAGTTTTGCATTGCATTATTAGCTGCCTTCCTTCTGAAAAAATCAACAATCGTTACTGTTTTTGGCTGAGGCTTTGCATTCAAAATCATCGTTTCTAGATTCATCGGCAACGGCTTACGATCCAATTCACTGAAATACGTTTTCGCGATAATATTACTCTGCTCCAGCTTAGATAGAACTTGCTTCAGCTCAGAATCCACAACAAGTTTTTGCTCAAGCTCTGCGCGATCAGCTGGGCTTAATTCATTATCTATATAAGCCGATAGTTTTTCTATATCGTTCATATCGATATCATTCAAATCTACGTCATTCATATTAAGTCTCCTGTACCACCAAAAGCACCGCTAAGTTGTTTACGAGCCCTTGATAATCGACTCATCACTGTCCCTATGGGTATTTCTAGTATTTCTGCCGCTTCTTGATAGCTTCGTCCTTCAACCGCAATTAAATAAAGTACGGTACGTAAAGCTGAAGAAAGATTGTTCATTTTTGCATGCACCAAATCTAACGATATTTCGTGCCCAATTTCTTGCTCTAAAGATAGGCCTTGCGAATAAATCCCTTCGTCTTCTAACCACTCTTCTGTAGGTTTATCTCGGCGCATAGCATCTATCCAAAGGTTACGACAAAGACGGTATAGCCAACGGTCAAAATGCGTTCCTACCTCAAACTGATGCCAGCGGCTAAGTGCTTTTTCCGCCGATGACTGTAAAAGATCATCTGCATTCGCAGCACTACCAGTCAATGCATAGCAATAGCGCCTTAATGCGGGAATTGCTTGCAGTAATTCTGCAGAAAATGTGTCGTAGTCTGTATTCATACTATATTTAACGTCACAGAAGTTTTTTTATTCCCTAAATGAAATAATATTTCATTTTTTACGTTATACATATACTAACAGTAATTTATTGATGGATGTTCGTGTGAAATTTAAATTAGGTCTCTGTCTATGTTTTTTGCCTATGATTTTGACCCAGCCTTATTGCTGGGCAGATGACGACTCCGACGATGTTGATGATGACATTATAGAGATTATTGAAAAAGAAAAAGAGAAGGCTGAGGAAGAGGCTGAAGAAGAAGCTGAGCGCTTACTTGAAAGTTTGCTTGAGCAGGAAGATGATTCTGAGTTTGACGATGATTTTGAAGATGAAATGGAAGATTGGTTAGAAACCCAGCTTGAAGCCAATGCGTCCGATGAAGATCTTGAGGACCAGATGGAGCAGGAGCTTGAGAAGCGCTTAGAATCTTTAGCAGACGACGACGAACATAGCGAAGAGCAATTGGAGTTTGTAGACGATAAACTACAGCAATTATGGCAATTTGAAGAAGATTTAGAAGATTCTTTATTACCTCCACTCCCTAACCAAATGATTGCCCTTGTTAGTATCGAAGAACTCGCTGCTGTGAAAGCCAGCGGTGTCGTGATTTTTAATGAACAAAGCCTAGCCGAATTTGGCTCAGTGCTGGTGACGTTTGATAACAGCAAGCCTGTGGCTATTGAGTCTGAACCTAACCATGTTTATCAACTTGATTCTTTAAGTTCTGCTAATAAAAGCGCAACCAAGCCTGCAACCCCATTAAAACAAGCACAGTTAATGAACGTTGAAACCACGCTTATCGCTAAGCAGCGCATTGGCTTAATGGATTCCAGCATTAATACCCAACACGCTTGTTTTACCGGAGTGGCGATTAATCAGCATAGCTTTCACGACAGTGCGCAACCAAGCTTTAACCATGGAACGGCCATGGCCAGTATTCTATTGGGTGATAATAAGTGTGAAGCTCAAGGATTATTGAACCAAGCTCAACTTTTTAATGCGGTAGTCTTTGCAAAAAATGATTCGGGAGCCGTTGTCGCCAGTGCCTCTCAGCTGGTTGCAGGGCTTAATTGGTTATTAAGCCAAAATATCAACATTATAAATATGTCATTATCCGGACCGCCAAACCGTATTTTAGAGCAAGCGTTGAAGCAAGTATCTGCACGCGGTATTACCCTTATTGCCTCGGCGGGTAATGATGGTCGCGCAGCATTTCCTCGCTATCCTGCAGCCTACCCAGAAGTTATTGCGGTTACCGCAGTTGACCAACAACTAAAGATATTTACTCGCGCAGTCCAAGGACCGCATATCGAAATATCAGCACCAGGAGTGGATATGTTCGTTGCACAGTCTGTTGAGCAGGAAAGTGCTTACGCGAGTTTATCTGGCACTTCTTTTGCAGCTGCCATGGTGACAGCTGTGCTGGCAAGCGAACAGCCAAGTTTGAAGCGACTCGATTGCAATCAGCGCACAAAGGATTTAGGTAATAAAGGCCGCGATATAATCTATGGCTTTGGATTGTTAACAAAATAATTATTTATTTAGGGAATAAAAGAAGTATGCACACGTTTAATAAAATGTAACCTATAACAATCAGAGACCTAAATAATGAAAAAACAAACTTTAGCAGTACTGATCGGCCTTTCCAGCACGTTTTTACTAACAGCTTGCGGTGGTTCATCTTCTGCATCTAATACAGCGGCGGCAACAAATAAAGTCGTGTATGGCAGCATTGATGGATTCGGCAGCGTCATTGTTAATGGCGCTCGCTACAACACTGACAATACTACGTTTAGTATTAATGAATCAGGCGGCACTCAAGCTGACCTACAAGTTGGTCAGGTTATTACACTTTTGGGTGATTCTAACGGCGTAGCAAGTAACATCATCTACGATCTTGATTTAAAAGGTCCTGCTACTGCCATTGATACAGCTGCCAATACTTTCACGGTACTTGGTCAAACCGTATCAGTAAGCAATTTTACGACCTATAAAAAAACATCTTGGCCTTTAACAGATGGACAATCTGTTGAAGTGAGTGGCTATATTAACGGCGAAACATTAATTGCTAGTTTTGTAGAACTCAACACTGATACCGATGTTGAGTTAAGCGGTAAAGTTACAAATTTCAGTGAAGTAGACAAAACATTTTCTATTCGCGGCCAGCAAATTTCTTACAGCTCATTAACTGAATTAGATTTAGATGATCAACTACTCACCAACGACCTTCAAGTAGAAGTCGAAGGCACGCTAGAAGGTGGCGTATTAGTAGCAACAGAAATCGAAGCTGATGACGATGTTTTTGAAAATGGTACTGAGCTTGAAGTAGCCGGTATTATTTCTGGTTTTGATAACGAACTACAAATGTTTGTTGTAAATGGTACTCAGGTTACTTGGAATGATAACACTGACTTTGACGATATAAGTGCATCAGCTTTAACTGACAATTTGACTGTAGAAATTGAAGGAACAGTTAATAGCGCAGGTGTTTTAGTTGCTGAAGAGATTGAGATTTCAGACGATGCTAATATCAGTATTGAAGCAACAATTAGTGATCTATCTGCAATTGATACATTCACTGGAACAATCACAGTACTAGGTTTAGAAATAGCCGTAGGTCTAGATACTCGTATGAGTGATGACGATGAAAACCCTAACTTTAATGCGATGTTTAACTTTAGTGATTTAAGCATTGGTGACAAGATTTCACTAGATATAGCGGGTGATGCAACCAATGGCTATCGTGCAGAAAAATTAGAACTTGATTTTGGTACAGAAAATACAAGTGAAGTTGAAATTGAAATACCTGCCAGCCTAATCGATCTAGTAAGTAATACGATATTAGGTATTCAGTTTGAAGTTGCCACTGGCGTGACGATCAATGTTCTAGATAATTTAGCAGCAGATGCTGAAATTGAAATCGAAGGTACAATTAACGGTGAGGTTCTAACCATTAACTCCATTACAGTCGATGACTAGGTAAAACAAATAATAATGAAGAGAGCCCACCTCGACCACTGTTTAAAACTGAAGCAATTGTGCTTTAATTTTAAACAGATTTTTACCGCTACTTTGTTAGCGGTTTTTTGCGTTCCAGCAAACGCAGGTTTTAAGCTAGAATTTAATGCAGGAATGGAATATGACAGTAACGTTGCTACTGATGACGCTGATACGGATGTGGGCCTTGGTGATGTAGCACGCAACTTGAGTCTAGGCCTAGCTTATGATTATAAGATAAATAAACACTGGAATCTGAGTAGCGCTTATCGCTTAAATGATACTCAGTGGAACACCTACGATCAGTTCGATAGTCAAATGCACATTGGCGTATTTCGCTTAGGCTATCAGAAAGAAAAAAACAGTAGCGACATTAGCTTGATTCATGCTTACGGCAGTGTCGATGGAGAAGATTTTTTAAGCCTAAACCGCCTCAGTCCTGCTTTGGCTTATTTGATAAACACTCACTGGTATATACGTGCACAAAGTGACTTTAGTCAAAAAACATTTGCCCGATACGAACAACGCAATGGTAGTTCATTGGCCGCAAGTTTATACCTTTATCGCTTTATCGATCGCACAAGATTTTATGTCATTGCACAAGCACAAGTGAAGCAAGAAAATGCTAACGAGAGCATTTATGCCTATCAAGCTAGCGTCTTCAAATTACAGCTAAAACGAGATTGGGAATTATTCAACTACAAAGGCACTAGTCGCTTAAAAGGCCGCTATGAAAAGCGCCAATATGAGGGAGTTCGCGCTGCTATTAATGCCGCACGAGAAGATGAACGCTGGCGCTTAGCCCTACAAAATAGTTTGAATATAAGCAAACGCTGGCAGATCACTAGCAGTCTGCAATCAGATTACTTCTACTCTAACGTTACAGCTGCGAATTATAGACAAGAGCGAATCCAGCTTGGCTTAACTTGGGAGTTCTAGACGAATAATTTTTCAATAAACGCCTAAAACTCTCTACCTTTACCGAATAACTAACTCCACGCTTCGCGCGGGTTAAAGCTTTCTTCTTCCGCCATTTTCTTCCACAAGGCTTCGCTTTCAGGGCTCATTTTCTCTGGCATCACAATTTTGACAATGGCCAAGAAATCACCCGTCGCGGTCTTATTTTTCAGACCTTTACCCTTGATACGAAATTTCTTACCTGAAGAAGTATTCGCAGGTACAGTTAAGCTAATTTTACCGGTTAATGTAGGAACTGTGATTTTAGTTCCTAGTGCAGCCTCCCAAGGGGTAACTGGCATTGTTAGTTCAACATCCTGATCATTCACGTCAAATAATGGATGCTTTGCTACATGGACATTTAAATAAAGATCCCCTGCTCGACCGCCATTGCGCCCTGGATGCCCTTGCCCAGTCAGACGAATTTTCTCTCCGTCTGAAACCCCCTGAGGTATCTTAACTTTCAGGTTCTTTTTAATCCCCTTGCCATCAGAACTTGGCAAGGTATACGCAACTGTTTGCTCATTGACTTCAAGTGTTTCTTCTAAGCGCACAGACACCTTGATCTCAACGTCTTGACCACGAACACCACGTGGCTGACGTTGACCAAAACCTGAGCCGCCACCAAAAGCTGAGAAGAAGTCAGAAAAGTCGCCTTCAAAACCGCCACTGCTCTGATTAAAGCCTTGTGACCGCTGCTGCCCTTGGAAGCCTCCAGAACGACCACCATACTTTTTCATATCATCAAACTCGGCTCGACGCTCACTGTCTTTGAGAACATGATATGCTTCTGCAATTTCTTTAAATTTCTCTTCCGCACCGGCTTCTTTATTCACATCGGGGTGATATTTTCGCGCAAGTTTACGATAGGCTGATTTAATAGCGGCAGCGTCTGCGTTACTTTCTACCCCTAAAACTTTATAATAATCTTTAAAATCCATACGATTGATGACCTAGGGATTAGCCAAAATTTTGCTAATCTTTGTTGTTAATGTAGTGGCTCGTTACCCGCTTATACGTTTTCTTGAGCCATTTTTTGAAAATTCAATGTAGATTTACCGTTAATATGATGAGAAGTTAAATCATCCAGTATAAAAAAGGCTCGTCGATGCATTTAGTGCGATCATTTTCTTTTCATCTATACAGCATTACTTTACTCCTTTGGTGCACATCTAGCCAAGGGGAAAGTATTCACATTGCTGTTGCGTCAAATTTCACTCATACAATGAAAGCATTGATTAGTGAGTTTGAACAAAACTCTCCTCATAAAATCAAAGCTTCTTATGGATCTTCAGGAAAAATCTATGCCCAAATAAAACACGGTGCACCTTTTAAGTTATTTTTCTCTGCCGATCAAAGTAAGCCCTTGGCACTTTATAACGAAGGTTTAACCCATTCTAAACCTTTTACTTATGCTTTAGGTGGGCTGGCGCTATGGTCAAATAATAAGCATTTTAATGGTGAAAATTTGGAATCAGTATTACTGTCAGGTGAATTTAATAAACTCGCTATTGCGAACCCAAAACTTGCACCCTATGGTATTGCCGCAATAGAAGTACTGAAAAATATGAACTTAGTAGAAGCAACGCGTAAGAAATGGGTTAGAGGTGAAAACATTGCGCAGACCTACCAGTTTGTTCGCACAGAGAATGCTGATATCGGTTTTGTTGCCTTCTCACAAATTGTTAGGCAACCATTTTACTGGAAAGTTCCCTCCAACCTTTATCAGCCAATTCGCCAGGATGCAGTATTGTTAAAGCATAAAAGTGAAAAAAACGGTATAAATAACAAAGCCGCGTTAGATTTTATTCAGTTTCTAAATAGCCTTAAAAGCCAAGCTATTATTCAGTCGTATGGGTACCGTACGGAAAATAACGCGTACATCGAACTTGAAATGAGTAATAAAAATACATGATGCTATCTGATGCTGATATAGGCGCTCTGTGGTTAACTCTGCGTCTAGCAACCACAGTCACCATCTTGCTATTAATAATAGGTACGCCCATTGCTTGGTGGCTATCTAAAACATCTTCACCGTTTAAGGGTCCTGTAGCTGCCATCGTTGCTTTACCCTTGGTTTTACCTCCCACGGTATTAGGCTTTTATTTATTAATCGCCATGGGCCCGAATGGGTTTATTGGAGAACTGACTCAAAGCTTAGGTTTAGGTACTTTACCTTTTACCTTTTGGGGCTTGGTCTTTGCCTCTGTTATTTATTCTATGCCGTTTGTAGTTCAGCCTTTGCATAATGCGATGGAGGCTATAGGCGAGCGGCCTCTTGAAGTGGCTGCAACATTACGCGCTACCCCTTTCGATCGTTTTTTTACTATTGTACTCCCGCTGGCAAAACCCGGTTTTATTACGGCCAGTATTTTGGGCTTTGCGCATACCGTAGGTGAATTTGGCGTAATTTTAATGATTGGCGGAAATATTCCTGATGAAACTCGTGTGGTTTCTGTACAGGTATACGATCACGTAGAGTCATTAGAATACGCTCAAGCTCATAGTTTATCTGCGCTATTAGTTATTTTTTCGTTTGTAGTTTTATTGGCTCTATATGCAACGCAACGCAAAACTTCAAACGTAGGGATGATGAAATAATGCCTCATTCAATTTCTACCAATAATACACTTGAAGTACGATTTAAACTCAGCACTCAAGATCGAGAGAATAAGAAAGCTTCTCGCACGTATCTTGATATCAATACTAAAATCCCTGCCAGTGGTGTGACCGCAATCTTCGGTCATTCAGGTTCAGGGAAAACCAGTTTATTACGCTGTATCGCTGGCCTAGAAAAAGCAGAGCAAGGTAAAGTTAGTATCCATAAAAATAGCTGGCAAGAAACTTGGCAAGATACTGGTTATTTTTTACCCGTACATAAACGCTCTATTGGTTACGTATTTCAAGAAGCGAGTTTATTTCCACACCTAACCGCACAGAAGAATTTAACCTATGCAATAAAAAGATCAGACAAAGCTGTTAGTGCAGAGTTTTATCAGCGTGTGATTGGTGTAATGGGCATAGAAAGTATTTTAACGCATTACCCTAATCAGCTATCAGGTGGTGAACGTCAGCGCATTGCGATTGCTCGTGCATTATTGATTCAGCCTCGGTTATTATTGATGGATGAGCCTTTAGCAGCCCTTGATCATCAGCGTAAGCAAGAAATAATTCCCTACTTAGAGCGCTTACATCAAAGCTTTGATATTCCTATTATTTACGTCAGTCATTCCATGGATGAAGTGGCCCGTTTAGCGGATCATATTTTGGTATTGGATCAAGGTAAAGTCATTGCCGAAGGTGGATTAACAGAAGTCTTTTCTCGGATTAACTTGCCCCAACGCTTAGAGGATGAAAGTGGTGTTATTTTAAACGGGCACATTGTTGAGCAAGATAATGAATGGCAATTAATAAAAATAGCCTTCGCCAATAGCCATATTTGGATACCTGATAGTGCTGATATTTTAAGTGAAGCACTAGGAAAATCGGTACGTATTCGTATCTTAGCAAGGGATGTTAGTTTATCGCTCAGCAACCATGACGATACAAGTATCGTAAATCGTATTTTGGTTACAGTAATGGATATTAAGTCGGATGAAGACAGCCCTATGTCTTTAGTACGATTAAAGATGGGTAAGGAGTTTTTAGTTGCAAAAATGACTAAAAAATCAGTTCACCATTTGGAGTTAACGGTAGGTATCCAAGTTTGGGCGCAAGTTAAATCAGTTGCACTGGTTAGATAGTCGGCCTAAAGACCGACCTACAGTTATATATCTGTAGGTCGTACTTCAGTGCAACAATTTTAATATTAATTAGGGTAAGTCATTTGAGCTCGCGGCTTAGCAAAAACTAAATGATTTACGCCAATAGATCGCTCTTGAAAACCACCTTCACAATAGCTCAAGTAAAACTGCCACATACGTTTAAAATCATCACTGTAACCCAGCTCTGAAACCTGAGTTGTTTTTTCATTAAACGTATCTTGCCAAGCTTTTAGTGTACGTGCGTAATGCAACCCAAAGTCTTGTGCTTGCACAAGATTCAAATCACTTGCTTTTGTGCTTGCATTGACCAAAGCCGTCACCGATGGAATACAGCTACCAGGGAAGATGTAGCGCTGAATAAAATCGACGTCCTTACGAGCTTGATCATATCGTTGATCGGTAATAGTGATCGCTTGAATTAAAGCAATACCTTCTGGTTTTAATAGCGAGCCACAATGTTCAAAAAAGGTATTATAAAACTTCCAGCCAACCGCTTCTATCATTTCGATGGAAACCAGTTTATCAAATTGACCTTCGTAATCTTTTCTAAGATCACGATAATCTTCTAACAAAAGCGTAATTTTATCTTGCAAGCCTTCTTGCTCGATACGCTCTTTTGCAAGATTAAATTGCTCTTTTGAAATAGTGGTCGTTGTTACTTTACAGCCATAGTTTTTCGCCGCATGAATTGCAAAACCACCCCAACCAGTACCAATTTCTACAATATGATCATCTGCGCAAAGCTGAAGTTTTTCACAAATAATATTAAGTTTATTAACAGATGCGTCTTCCATAGAAGCTTTAGCATTAGGAAAAATGCCTGATGAATACATCATTGTTGGATCAAGAAATAGTTCGAATAAATCATTCCCTAAATCATAATGTGCAGCAATATTTCTGCGTGAGCCTTTGGCCGAATTCTGATTAAAATAATGAAAGGCTTTTAAGAAAGGCTTAGAGATTAGCGCTAAGCCTCCTTCCATTTGATCAAGGATATCAATATTGCGCACCATCACTCTAACTAGCATGGTGAGATCTGGACTGGTCCAGTCTCCTGTCATAAAGGATTCTGCCGCACCAATACTGCCACCTGTCATAATTTCACCATAACAAGCAACATCACGAACAACCAAACGCGCAACTAAGTCCGTGTCTCCTTCTGATTGCCCAAAGCTGAAAACTTCACCATTCTCTTCTATCTGTAAACAACCTGTATGAAGACTGGCTAATTGGCGATGTACTAAATTTCTAGCAACTTTAGACATAAATCCATTAGCAGGAATAAAGCCTTTGGACTTAGGTTCAATATTGGCAACGGATGGCATATTCATAGTGATCTCCAGATCTCTTCCTTGTTCTATTTTAAGGCACTGTTTTATCGAGTGTTTACTAGACATTTTATCTATATACGTTTTATACGTATTTAAGATCTAGGGTGATCATAAAATGGTGATTTTTTTAACCAAAGCTTTAACGCATTCCAGTAAATACCCGTTACTACCTTTAAAGTCATAAAAGGGTATTGAAATAACAGTTTCGGCATAACTTCGCTGAATTCTTGCCGCTCTAGCACCAAGGTAGCATCAAAGTGTTTATCCCCTAACGAGTCGGCTTTATCCGTACACATATAATTATCCATATGTACTGCCATTCGATCGCTTTTTTCTAACGCAGGTTCTGAAAAGACCCACCGATAATCCATATTCATCGGATTAAACGGAGACACATGAAATATCTTTTTAAACTTAAATTCATGCTTATTTTTACCATTTACTCCACTACCCTTTAGCAGATGTGTAATGGTTTTATGAGCATCAGAAAAGTGCCTAGCAACAGGAAGAACGTAACTAAATCGCTCATCCCACGGAGTGTTGGTAATTTCAGCAACTATGGTTAATAGCTCGTCATCGCTATTGAAGCAATAATAAAAAGTTACTGGATTAATGCAATAACCATAATAACGAACATTAGTGAGCATTCTCACTGATGATATTTCATTAGCCATATGACCCAGCTCTGATGAGACTCGATCAATCACCGCTATTTTTAAATCTAGTATTTCTGGGTTCAGATAGTCACTGCGATTAAACGATGAAAGGTTAAATTTACCTTTACTAAAGAACCAGTGCTTTTTAAGTAACCTAGGCAATTCATCTAGATCTAAGTACATCATAAATAATGAATAACTCAACCCATGACGAACCGGTTCAAATCGTCTATGTCTGATATTACCAACATAAACGGCGCTCTTCATGTCGACACTATTTTCCACCGCATGCGTTGCCAAAACAGATTCCATATTAAAGATCAATCCCAAACGATTTTGCAACACGTAATGCACTATTCACTCCATCTTCATGGAAGCCATTAAACCAGTAAGCTCCACAGAAATGACTACGATTAATATTATTAATTTCACCGTGTCTTTGCTGTGCTGCAATACCGTCCATAGTAAATACTGGATGAGCGTAATCGTATTTATCGATAATTTTACCTGGTGCAATTTCTGCGGTGCGATTAAGCGTTACCATAAAATCATCCGGAGCATCGGTGAAATTTTGTAGGGCATTCATATGATAAGTTACCATAGCGTATTCACTTAAACGCTGCGGAATATGATAATTCCAAGCTGCCCATGCTAGTTTACGTTTTGGCATCAAACGGCGATCTGTATGCAATACCACTTCATTCATTTGATATGGGATTGCACCTAAAATGTCGTTCTCTAACTCAGTCGCATCCGTTAACATTGCTAGCGCTTGGTCACTGTGGCAAGAGAAAACAACTTGATCAAATTTATGCTGCTCTCCGGCTAAAGTTTTAATCAATACGCTATCTGCTGAACGAGTCACTTCAGATATGGGAGTATTCAAATATATATTATCTTTGAATGGCTCGATCAAAGGTTCAATGTAAGATCGAGAGCCATTACTAATCACACGCCATTGGGGCCGGTTATCAACACTAAGCATGCCGTGGTTATTAAAGAACTTTAAGAAAAACTTTAATGGAAATTCCATCATGACATCAACTGATGCTGACCATATTGCAGATCCCATCGGTACAATATAATGATTAACAAATCGATCACTATAGCCATGCTCTTTTACAAAGTCGCCCAATGACTGAGTATCCGATATAGAATCATTTTCAGCCATCTCTACCGTCTGTTTATTGAAGCGTAAAATATCTTTAATCATTAACCAGAAGCCTGGTTTAAGTAGATTACTTCGTTGTGCAAACAGGCTATTTAGGCTCGTTCCATTATATTCAAGGCGCGTATTTTCATCACGAACACTGAAGCTCATTTCTGACTCTTCGCTGGCAACACCCAGCTGGTCCATTAGTTTAATAAAGTTAGGGTAAGTCCAATCATTGTAAACAATAAAGCCTGTATTGACTGAATAGGTTTTTCCACCCGACTGCACAGATTTTGTATGAGTATGCCCACCCAAATACTCATTGGCTTCAAAAAGGGTCACGTCATGCTCGCGACTTAATAAATAGGCGGAAAGTAAACCTGAAATTCCTGCGCCAATCACTGCAATTTTTTGTTTTTCTTGTTTCATCTTTGTTGCCTTACATTCTTTAATTGGTGAGAGCTACGCCAATCTATTTTTAAGAAAAAATATCACTCGTTTTAATAGAGGAACATGTTCATACAGCAAAGCTCCCCCATCAAAATAGTCTCGATGACGAACAATTCTTTTCTCGTCAAAATTCAATTGGCTAGCGCCTTTAACGGCTATTGTTTTACCGCCATTTAATTTCGGGTGTTGATAAGACATTGTCCAAGTAAGCATTGCACTATCGACCTTCAACCACTGGTTTTCAAAATCGAAGTGAATATAGTTAACGTTCTCATAAAGGTTATCGAAATATTCAAATAATGGGTTAATGCCTTCTATATTGTGAAAACAATCTTCAAAGATAATGTTATCAGCATAAACTTTATCTAATAAATCGAACGTCAGGGTGTCTCTATTAATTGTGTTATAGAGCTGTTTAAAATCAGTAATTATCTGTTCACTTTGAGTTAATAACGCTTTACTCTGATTCATTATCTCTCCCCCTTTTGAATTCTTCGACCTTCTTCTAATATACGTGGAGGAACAGGATGTAAATCAGACACAATCCCCACCCAACTCATAATTTTTAATAGGTAATATGAGATATCAATCTCCCACCAGTAAAATCCTTGGCGAGCAGATACTGCAAATCGATGATGATTGTTATGCCAACCTTCTCCCAGCGTCAATAAAGCTAGAAAGGCATTATTACGGCTATCATCCTTGGTATTAAAACGTCGTTTACCCCAAGTGTGGCATAAGGAGTTGATCGTAAAAGTCGCGTGAGCTAGCGCTACCGTTGAAATAAAGAAACCCCATATCAGCATTTGCCAACCTGTTGTGCCTAATTCTGGGTAATAAACTTCTAGATACTTGCCAAAAAGGAAGATAGCGGTAGCGAAAAGAAAAGGGACTAAAATATCAAAGCGATTAATAAATCTTAATTCAGGAAATTTAGCCAAATCTTTAATGACACTGTAATCCGTTTTAAATGCATCTTCACGAGTAAACCAGCCGACATGACTCCACCAGAATCCATTTTTAGGTGAATGCAAATCACGCTCTGTATCAGCATGTTTATGGTGTTTTCTGTGGTGTGAAGCCCACCAAAGAGGTCCTCGCTGAGCAGAGCTTGCACCTATGACCGCAAAAATAAACTGCCAAAATCGATTGGTCTTAAAGCTTCGGTGTGAAAAATAGCGGTGATAGAAAGCTGTGATGGCAAACATTCTTAGCCAAAACATAGCTAAACACATAATAATAGCGACAGGACTCCAGCCAACAACAAAGACAAAAAGACACGTTAAGTGAACGGCAAAAAATGGAATTATTCGCTGCCAGTTAACTTTTCTTGATTCTGCTTCGAACTCATCAGCTCCCTTCAACTTTAAACCGCTGTCGTTAAATGATTCCGCTTCTGAATCAATCCAACGAATTGCGTTATAACCTAATCGTTTAATGGCATTCATTTAATTTTTTATCCCTTATGCCGTCTGCAGGTCATTTAAATTTTTGAATAGTGTTTTAGTATGCTCAGCAGCCATTTTCAAATCTACTATCGGCGTAGGGTAATCATACTGAGTGGCTATCATTTTACTCGGTTGATGTATGGCTTTACCTTGAATATAAGCTAACTCTTTAACGTACTTACGAACAAAATCACCTTTTGGATCAAAGCGTTCTGCTTGTCGGTAAGGATTAAAGATTCTGAAATAAGGGACCGCATCAACACCTGTGCTTGCTGACCACTGCCAGCCACCATTGTTAGACGCTAAATCAGCATCAGCAAGCTTGCTATAAAAATACGCTTCGCCTAACCGCCAATCAACCTGTAAATGCTTGGTTAAAAACATAGCAACAACCATACGAAGTCGGTTATGCATCCAACCAGTCGTATTCAGTTGACGCATAGCAGCGTCAACAATCGGGACCCCTGTTTTACCCTGACACCAAACTTCAAAATCTTTATTATTCCCTTTCCAAGGCAGGTTATCAGTAATGTCTTTAAATGGTTTGCCTTTGCAGACTTTCGGGAAGGCAACCAAAATATGCCTATAAAAATCGCGCCATACCAATTCATTAAGCCAGCAGGTTTTACCTTCTCCACTAATTTCAGATAAAAACTCAATATTTTGCTGACTACTACTAACCAGCGCCTGTAAACATTGTCTTGTTGATAGTACACCCAACGCTAAATATACCGATAGATGACTTGTTGCATCAAGATGAGGAAAGTCTCGTTGGTTATGATACTGGCTAACATCTTGTTCAATAAATTCATTCAAACGATCATGAGCTTCATCTTCACCGGTTGGCCATTGTTTCTTGGTATCAATTTCAACATCAATTAAATAGTTTTTAAGACTTTGAATATCAGAATGTATATCAAGCTCTTGTTGTTTTACTGGTTTGTTATACAAGGGCCTAGCTTGTGAGGAGATATTGGCCATCCAATTCCTAGCAAACGCAGAAAATACTTTATAGCATTCACCGCTGCCATTTAAAATTAGTCCAGGAGAAACAATGCATTGCTCATGATAACCTTGAGATTCAACATTAATATGAGATAAATGTTTGACCGTGTTCTTTGTGCAAGATGTCTCATTCACTGCGTATTCATGGTTGTAATAAACGTTGGAGATATTTAGTTCAATGGCTAGAGCTTTTATGCGCTCGGGTATATCTGAGAAAAATTCGCAATCTAGAATTACTAGAGGGACATTTAATTTTGCTAGTTGCTCTTCTAGCTCTATGAGGTGATCAACAATCAAACGCCTTTTTACCGGAGCCAAGCCATGCCGATCCCATTGCTTATTAGCCAAACAATAAACTGCAACAGTCGGGCCTTGTTCCATAGCATGAAATAATGCGGGATTATCATAAATACGTAAGTCACTTCTTAGCCAAACTAGATTAGTCATATCTATTATCTCTTTTTACTCTTAATCTTTTGCAACCAATCTATTATTGCGAATTTTTATTATCAAACTATCAGCAAGCTGACGGCCACTCAACCATGCTGATTCTATGCCAGGAACATTACTACCAATAGATCCAACATTTACATCACCGCTAATGAAATAGTCACCGATTAAGCCTAAACCTGTTTCATCCCATAAGAACCCATCTTTTGTTTGCACTGGTTTTGAAATAATTGAATATAACCAGCGATGAGAATAACTATTTTTCACATGTAAAGCTTGTTCAAAAATGCGTTCTAATTCAGTGATTAAAAGTTCACTAACTTGATCACTGGTCACTTCTAAATGCTTATTAGTCCAAGTAGGAGTTGCCTGAATTTGAAGTACTGAATTATCAGAACTGCGCCCAGGCTTAGAACTTTCTTGACTAATCGAATAGATAACATCGCTATCTGGATAATAAATAGCAGGTAAAGCGGATAATACGTTATCAAGCTCTATTCCCATCACCCATTGAGGATCAACCTCCACACCTTCGAGCACTCCCTTTAACTGAGTGTTACTAGGTAATAAATCATAAGCCTGAGCGGGTGGCGTCGCTAGGATGACATTATTCGCCTTGGCCAATAGTGTTTTCGCACCACTCTCAACGGTGTATAAATGCCACAGGCCTTCTATATACTCGATTGCCGTAATTCGCGTACTAAAATAACACTCTACATCTTTGCTTAGATGACGTGTTAAACCTGAATTTCTTGGCATCCCCACATAATGATTATTGCTTTTATCATCTTTAAACCAAGGTGCGATAGCGCCCTGCTGATGTAACTTTTCAAGTTCAAGAGCAAATAAATCACTTTTAGCCGAAATACTAATACAACCTAAATCGAAGGCCATGAATGAATCGTTATCTACAGATGCTACGCGCTTGGATGACATTCGCCCCCCTGTACCTCGCGCCTTCTCAAACACAGCGATCTTATGGCCAGACTGATTAAGTTGATCTGCAGCTGTCAAGCCAGCTACACCAGCACCAATCACGGCATAATCTAGTAAATAATCAACTAAGAGGCTTTGAGAGTCTATGTTATTTGAGTGATTCATATTCATAAATTCATCTGATTCAATTGATCTTAATACGCTTAGAACTGTTGTTTGGATCATGACTAATGTGAAAATTTTTATCTATTATCCCTTTACCAATTCAGAGCATTGCTTTAACTTTGCTTAGCTTGCATGACATTAACAACTACAGAGCGGGATCATTTTGACTCAGAGCACTCAGTCCAATGCTCAATATCTAAACCAACTGGTTTTGCAGATAGCACAGCAGAATGAACAAGCCTATTTAGAATTGTTTGAATCCTGTGCTGGCCGCTTGAAAGCTTACGCAATTAAATGTGGCTCCAATTCATCTGATGCGGAAGACCTGCTTCAAGACTGCATGCTTACGGTTTGGAATAAAGCACCTCAGTTTAATCCGAAAACGGCTTCGGCCATGACCTGGATGTATACCATCGTTCGTAATAGGCGTATTGACCTACTGCGAAAAGAAAAGCCAAATTTGATTCAATCGTTTGATCTGTGGCCTGATGGCGACTTAGATCAAACTTATTCCGATCAATTTTCATCATCACAACTAGATGATGATGTTGAAGGTGATCTAAATGCGAATTTGGTGCGTATACTCATAGAATCACTGCCAGAAGAGCAGAGACAAATTGTCTACAAGGTATACTTTGAAGGAAAGTCTCATAGCGAGATAGCCCTCGATCTGAATTTACCTCTTGGCACGATTAAATCTCGCTTACGTTTGGCAATGAAAAAACTTGATAACCTTGCGAAAGAACAAATGACATGGCTAATTATCATCCTGCTGACGAACTTTTAATGCAATTTGCTGCTGGGCAGCTTACGAATGCACTTGGTATTCAGACAGCTTGTCATCTTGAAAGCTGCAAAATATGCCAACAAAAAGTTCATCTATACGAACAGCTCGGAGGAGACTTAATTGATATTTCTACTCCAGCTGAAATTGCACCTGATGCAAAATCAAAGCTTTTAAACAATCTACATAAGCATCAAGAATCTGCCGTAGACTTAACCGGCAATCATACCGTTAAGAGTGAATTAGAGACTCTTTACACTGAGCAGCTGGCCAACGCCAATCAAAGGGTGCCAAGACCACTACGCCGCTTTGTACCTGATTATTATGACAACTTGCCTTGGGCTGGCTTTAGTAAAAGCATTCAGAGTTATGATTTGCCATTTTCGGATGACCAATATACTGCTCGTTTTTATAAAATTGCCGCGGGTAAAGAGCTGCCTCAACATACACACAAAGGTAATGAGTTTACCTTAGTCATGTCAGGTAGTTTTTCAGACTTATCTGGTGATTATCATCCTGGAGACTTTGTATTGGCTGATGACAGTACTCATCACCAACCCAAAGCGCACGATAAAGAAGACTGTATCTGTTTTGCGGTTATGGATGCACCGTTAAAAATGACGGGATTTTTTGGGCGTATGCTAAACCCCTTTATAAAATAAATTGCCGCTCAAAATAAGTGTCCTTGAAAATTAACTAGCCTTTTTCAAATCCATTTTTCTCATTACTGCGTATAGGTCCTATATACAATGAGAAAAACGGTGCGAGAAAGATTATGATCTGCAATGAAATTATCTGGGTTACAGGAGCAAGTAGCGGTATAGGTCAATCAGTTGCGCTGCGACTAGCAAATCAGGGTAATCACGTCATAGCCTCAGGGCGTAATCGTCAAGCTCTAAAAGATTTATCGATAAAATCTCATAACATCACCCCTTTTATCTGCGATTTAGTTATCGATACTAAAGACAACATTAGTCAATCATTAGCCGAACTCGCACCACGAATTGATCGCATTATCCTATCTGCTGGTGATTGCCAATACCTCAATGTAGAACAAGAGGATTGGTCTTGCATTGATGATGTTATGAACATCAACTTTCATGGCAGTGTTCGTGCGATTCATGCAGCCCTGCCTTTATTAGAAAAATCAGAAAATGGCCATATTGTGGGAATCTCATCAATGGCCAGCTTAGCACCCTTCACCCAAGCAGAAGCCTATGGTGCATCTAAAGCAGCGTTAAGTTATTTTTTAAGTGCGTTACGGATTGACTTAAAAAATAAAAATATTGATGTAACCGATATTATGCCAGGGTTCATTGATACGCCTCTTACGCAGAAAAATGATTTCTCTATGCCTTTTCTGCTATCACCAAACGAAGCAAGCAATCGAATTATCAAGGCGATAGAGAAACGTAGTCTTATCAGTGTATTTCCACGACGTTTATTTTGGTTATTTAAATTCATTTCTTTTATTCCTAAAACTTGGGTGAAAGTAAATGCACCAAAGAGCACAGAGCAAACTAGTTCTAACAATAGCTCTAAAAAACCTTCTAAAAATAGCTCCAAGGAAGCGCTCTAATGCCTTCTTCCCTTCTCACTAATTTGGTATCGAATAAAAATCTGATAATAAATGCAATCGGATTTCAGATCGTTTGGTTTATTTGCGTTCAAGGTAATAACCTTTTCGCAATAACTGCAACCATTGTATTACTTGCAATTCATCAAAGGATATTTAAACCAGAGCTTAAGCGTTGGAAACTATTAATAATATTCAGCTTAATAGGTTATGTAGGCGATAATTTTATAGCCATGTTATTTGAGGTTACTTATTCTGGATATCTAATTCCTCTATGGCTTTTATGTCTTTGGCTATCATTTTCAACAACGATTAATCATTCAATGTCATGGATTTTTAATAAGAGCTACATCACTCTTCTTGTAGGTACCTTTATGGTACCTATTAGTTACTTCGCAGGAATTTCATTGTCAGGATCTAGCCTTAACCACATATCTGACTCATCATTATTTTGGTTATTTTTTCTTACCGAAGGCATCTGGTGGTCAATCTTACTTTTAAGCTATCAAAAGACTAAATCATGGCACGAGGCATCAAATGTGTAAATTCATAATAGTAGTTTTTATGATAGGATTTTCAATATTTTCTCCGGCTGATACTTCCATAAATATATCAGATAAAGATAGAGATGATTTTATTGGATACGCATACGACCTTAAAACAAAAAATCTTCTTTATACTGAACATCATAAATATCTAGATGAGATGAACCATGAGGTTCGTTATAAAGAAGCCAATGGAGAACTGTTTGCAATAAAACGTATTGACTACCAGGACAGCCTATACTCGCCGAATATTCTGCAAAGAAACAACAGAAATGGAGAGTTAATTGATATAAAAATAAAGGATAAGATCAATAAAAAAATATCTATCCGCTATCAAGAAAATGATAAAGAAGACGTAAAAAAAGACCAGGTAGATTTTACACCAAAATTAATAATTGATGCAGGGTTTGATCAATACATCAAAAGTAACTGGGATACATTAGTAAATATTAATAATACCAAGAAAGAGCTAACTATTGATTATCTAATCCCATCAGCTTTAGATCATTATAAACTCAGCATAAAGAAAGTAAATTGTGAAAAAATTGATAACTACTGTTTTTCTATTTCAGCATCGAATTTTTTTATTAATTTGTTCTCAAGTGATTTGAAGCTTACCTACAGAAAACTAGATGAAAACCCACCTAGATTGACTAGCTTTCAGGGGCGATCCAATATTTGTGATAGCGAAGGCAACTATCAAGACGTGACTATTATGTATAAATACGACAACCAATAAGGTGAACAACATGAGAACGTTATCTATAATTTTTCTTCTATCAATACCCCTACTGTTTTTGACTGGCTGCAGTTCAATAGACATTGATCGCTATAAAAATAATCAGCCAAAACTAACACTAGAAAGTTTCTTTAATGGCAACTTAACAGCTCATGGGATCTTGAAAAACCGAAGTGGTGAAGTAACTCGTTACTTTAATGTGACCATGACAGGAACCTGGAATGCAAATGGTATAGGCACATTGGCAGAAAAATTTATTTTTGACGACAACAGCATTCAATATAGAACTTGGACATTTACTCCTATAAATACAGAAAAGGGAATAAAATATAAAGCCATCGCAAATGATACGTTATCGGAAACTATGATAGAGCTCAGTGGTAATGCTTTTTTTATGAACTACGACCTTCTGATTAATTACCAAGGTGATGAGATAGACGTTAACATCGATGATAAAATGTATTTAACCAATGACAACATCATGATAAATGAATCAGTGATGACTAAATATGGGATTGAAGTGGGTTACATCACCCTAACAATTATCAAATTATAACGCTAAACATTAAGCTGCTCATTTCACACAAATCGATTAGTCGATGGTAAAATGAGCAGTAAATACTAAATGTGGATTTTAATATTCTTTATAAGGTAAAAACTTACCCGATAAAACAACATTAACGCGATCACCTTTAGGATCTTCTTCACGCTGAATATCCATTGAAAAATCAATTGCGCTCATAATGCCATCACCAAATTCTTCATGTATAAGTTCTTTGATTGTTGAGCCGTAAACATTAACAATTTCATACCAACGATAAATCAGTGGATCAGACGGAACTGCAGTAGGTAGAGAGCCCTTATAAGGTACTATTTGGAGCCAAGCAATAGCTTCATCTGGTAATGAAAATATTTCACCTACGATTTCAGCTTGTTGCTTATTAAACGTCATCTGGCCTAAGCAAGCCGCCGTCGTCCACTCTTTAGATAAACTAAGCGCTTCAGCTACATCGTGCCATTTAATTCCTTTCGTTACCTTACTGGCTAAAATTAACTGGGTTACTTCATCGCGATTACTAATCATATTAGAACTCCTAATTGGATAACTTTATGGTTTTAATAAATACAGAATAATTAACGCCAAACCGAATGAAATCCCTTGCCAAACAGCAACAGGATTACGTTCAATCAAAGGTGGTCGTGTTTTATTGATGAATTCTTTATTTGGGGATCTTAAATCATGTACGAATTCAAACAAATCATACTGGCGGCGATCTGGTAATGGGTTGGCAGCTTTATAAATAGCATCATCTACCCATGAAGGGATTTCTCTATCATCACTTAATAAACTTTTATATTTCAGCTTGCGTTGCTCTGACAGTGTTTTTGTTCTCGCAACTTGTGCATCATATGGGTAGGTTCCAACCAGTAAATAATAAGTGATAACTGCGAGGGAAAATAATTCAGACTGAATATTGCCTTGCTCTCCTAAAAAATATTCAGGAGCACTGTATAACGCTGTACCCAATAAGTAAGTTGCAGGCGAATCATTTCGTGTTTCTTCTAGCCCTGCAATACTTACTGAGCCAAAATCAATAATTTTTAACGTGCCAGAAGAGTCTAAGATAATATTCTCAGGCCGAATGTCTTGATGCAACATATCCATTTTATGAAAAGCATTCAGCCCTTTGGCTATCTGCTCAATAAAACCACGCACCACTTCTAGACTAGGATTCGGATTATCCAAAGCCCATTGTGCTAATGTTTGGCCTTCTATGTATTCAAATACGGTATAAATAAAATTTCTAGGGCGCTCTGCTAAATCTGCTTTCAGTACATGAGCGTTGTTGATTCTTCTCGCTACCCACTCTTCTAATAAGAAACGCTCTAGATGCTCTGCATCTTGTTCAATATCACTTGCCGGAGCTTTTATTACCACCTGCTTCCCGGTAATCTTATCTTGGGCCAAATAAACACGGCTACGACTATTTGCATGTAAACTTCTTAAAATTAAATACCCATCAAATTCCGTACGTGCTTCTAAGACTGGAGGCACTTCAAGCTGTTCAACTTGCTTAATTAAATTCACCTGATTTTCTTCTGCTAGTTCATTAACACGAACTACCTGAACCGATAAATTGTCATCACTTCCTAAATCATAGGCCTGCTTAACAAGAGATACAGCAGCTTTATGAAGATCATCCGAGTGTTGCTTAATGGTATTGATCATATTTTCTGATGGTAAAAAATCATAAATTCCATCAGTACAAATAATGAATACATCACCTTTAGAAAGAGTGATTGTTTGATGATCAAAACTGCATTGTTGTTCAATACCTAAAGCTCGGCTTAAATAACTTTTACTTTCACTGGTCCCTTCATTAACCCACAACCTATGATCATTGGTTAATTGTTCTAGTCCATGCTTACTTAAACGATAAATGCGAGTATCACCGACATGAAAAAGATGAGCACTACGATTTTTTAAAATCAAAGCACTAAAGGTAGAAACATAACCCTTATCCTTATCGTAGCGTCCTTCACCTGACATAGTTTGGGAATATAGCCACGAATTAATCGAGGTCATCACACGTTCGACCGAACTTTTTACAGTCCAAGCTTCTGACGTGCAGTAATAATCATCAAGAAAGGTTTTAACAGCAGTTTCGCTAGCAATATGACTGGTATTACTTGAACTAATACCATCAGCCATTGTGATGGCTATGCCCTTTAAGGCGAGTAGAGATGTTTTCGGAATTAAAGAGCCATGACAGTCTTGGTTTTTTGCTTTGCGGCCTTTATCGGAATATTGCCCTATTGAAACGCTTAGCTTTGCTGTCATGGCTTTCTTTCTTATTTAGCTAATTTTAGTTCACATTATTTATTACGTTTTGGCGCTGTTTTAACGTGAGTTGTGTAAATTGTTAAACCTGTAAATGCTAAGCCACCTACCAAGTTACCCAATGCAGTAGGAACTTCATTCCATACAATGTAATCCATGAAAGAGAACTCACCACCCATAATTAAGCTGAATGGGAATAAAAACATGTTAACAACAGAATGCTCAAAACCCATGTAGAAGAACAAAAAGATTGGCATCCACATCGCAATTACTTTACCACTAACAGATGTTGAAATTAATGCACCTACAACACCTAAAGAAACCATCCAGTTACACAACATGCCGCGAATAAAAATAGTAAACCAACCATCAACACCATGAGCAGCGTAACCCAATGTACGTGCTTCACCAATGGTTGCGACTTTTGCGCCTACAGCACCAGGATCTACATTAAAACCGTACGTAAAAATCCAAGCCATTATGAAAGCAACCGTTAAGGCACCAGCAAAGTTACCTATAAAAACCAATCCCCAATTTCTTAATACACCACCGACCGTGACTCCAGGGCGCTTATCAAGTAATGCAAGCGGCGCCAAGACAAAAACACCAGTTAATAAATCAAACCCCATTAGATATAACATACAGAAACCGACAGGGAATAAGATCGCTCCTAATAAAAAGTTGCCTGTATTAACAGCAATCGTAATTGCAAACACAGCCGCTAGAGCCAAAATGGCGCCAGCCATGAAAGCTCGAATAATCGTATCTCGAGTCGACATGAAGATTTTAGATTCACCAGCATCTACCATTTTGGTAGCGAACTCAGCGGGGGCTAGATAGGACATAGTCGTTCTCTCTTTCAGTTAGAATTAAAATGATTTAACTCAAATAGAGCAATAGCTATGCCAAGGGCTTTTTTTATTTGAAAACCCTATAGTGCTGAGCATCTGCGCCTTTTATTGATGCCCAATCGATTTTTTATGCACTGCTAAAAGGCCTTTTAAAAAATGAATAGATGAAAAATGCATTTATATAGTGCGTACTTAATATTTAACATTTGTATAAACTTAGCCTTAATAATTTAAAATTAAATTGAGAATTTAATAACATCGAGCGAGTACTATAGATGAGACTAGCAATACTCATGAGAAAACTGTTGAGAATTATAAGTATTTATATTCCGCCAAAAAACTCTGAAATCATCATTTACTTTCATTATTTTCTCTAAAAATCCTTTTATTTTTGCTATTATTAGCTGTTAAATAGATTAACTAATCACAATAAATAATAGGCCCTACCATGAAAGGTAATCCGAAGGTTCTAAGCATCCTTAACCAAGCGCTTACAACTGAACTAACGTCTATCAATCAGTTCTTCTTACATGCTCGCATGTTTAAAAACTGGGGCTTAGAAGAGTTGAATGAAAAAGCTTATAAAAAGTCTATCAAGGACATGAAGCAAGCAGATGAGTTAATTGAGCGCATTCTATTCTTAGAAGGTTTACCTAATTTACAACAACTGGGTAAGCTACTGATCGGTGAACATACCGAAGAAATGATTCAGTCAGATCTAACCTTTGAAACAGCCCAAATTGCTGAATTAAAAAGTGCCGTCGCCTTGTGCGAACAAGAAAAAGACTATGTCAGTCGCGAACTTCTACAAAGCATTCTTAGCTATGAAGAAGATTATCTCGATTGGCTTGAAACACAGCAAACATTAATCAAATCAACTGGTATTGAGAACTACCAGCAATCTATGATGGAGAGCTAAGATGAAAGGCAATACCAAGGTAATCGATTTACTTAACAAACAACTGACCCTAGAACTGACTTCTATGGATCAGTATCTTGCTCACAGCAAGCTGTATGAAGACTGGGGCATCAATAAACTACATGACCAGCTAACTCATGAGCATGAAGAAGAGCTAGACCATGCTAAACGCTTGATTGAACGTATTCTGTTCTTAGAAGGTACTCCAGATACAGCTTCGCGCGAGCCTTTGCTAATCGGCGACAATGTAGAACAAATGCTTAAGAATGACCTTACGGCTGAGTACACCGTTGCAGAAAGTCTAAGAAGTATCATCGAAGTGTGTGAACAAGAGCGTGACTACGTTACTCGTGAAATACTTGAAGAACTTCTGAATGATACAGAGACAGATCACATTTACTGGTTAGAACAGCACCTAGGTCTAATTGAGAAAATTGGTATCTCTAATTATATTCAGAGCCAAATGAATAGCGATAAAGCTGTCTAAAGTAATATTTATCACTTTTTAAACACGAACATGATTGATAACTATTATCATTAGCAATATAATCACACTATCAAGTAGATAGTTAATGGTTATTAATCATGTTTGTATGCATTTGCCACGCAGTTAATGAAAAAGCGATTCAACAAGCGGTATCTGAAGGCGCTCAGAACGTGCGTGATGTTCGTCGCAGTTTAAACGTTGGTTCTCAGTGCGGTCAGTGTGTTCGTCAAGCGCACGAAGTCATAGAGCAAGCTAAAGCTTTAGCTGTAGATTCTCAGTTTTACGCTGCGTAGTTAGCCTGACACATACTTCAAGACTCTGTGACCACTCCTCCCTGATATACCCTGTACAATTTCTAACAAAATAGAAGCCTACCTCAATTAAACTGGCAACAATCTCCTCATAACACCCAATTTCAATCAAATCTTTATCGCATAGATCAATTTTATTCCGATCAAATTACCTTTCCCCTTTTCAGATTTCTCTTGACAAGAATAGTAAAGGAAGATTATTTTATTAAAACAAAGTTTACACTGTAAAGACTGAGTATTGATATACGCTTTCCTTGAACCGTGTTTTCACAATAATAATTATATGATCAGAGACTTATATGACTGACTTCGACGCTATCGTAATTGGTGCCGGCAATGCAGGCTTAACCGCCGCAACAGCATTACAGAGAGGTGGTGCGCGCACCTTATTACTGGAACGCCATAACATTCCTGGCGGCTGTGCGACTTCTTTTGTTCGGGGTGAGTTCGAATTTGAAGTAGCATTACACCAACTTAGCGGAATGGGTACAAAGAAAAACCCCTTTATTATGCGTAAAATCTTTACTGATTTAGGCATCATGAATGAGTTGAATATTGTTGAAGAGCGTGAACTTTATCGCTTAGTCATGCCCTCTACAAAAGACTCCGAGCATGAAATTGATATAACCCTGCCAGCAAATGTTAAAGCCCTAAAGAAAACACTTATCGCTCACTTCCCTGACGAAAGCGATAATATTGAAGCCTACCTTACGCTTTGTGAAAAGCTTTCTCTTGAATGCTTTATGACGCTGCCCAGAGCACAAAAAATGGCAGATCAATCCGTTTTAGAATCAACCTGTCCGCATTATATTCAATACGGGTTAATGCCTGCAAAAGACGTACTGGATGAATTTTTTAGCAATCAAGATTTAAAAGCCGTCATTGCGGCCTACTGGTGTTACATCGGTTTACCACCAAAAGACATTCCGTTTTGTGATATGGCGGTTATGCTTTACGCCTATGCAGCCTTTAAACCAAGTCATGTTCAAGGCGGATCTCAAGCTATCTCGAGCGCACTACTAGAATCCTTTCTAAGTGCCGGTGGTAAAGTATTATTTAATACGGGCGCAGCACAAATCATTACCGAAAATGAAAACGTGAAAGCGGTAAAGACCGAGCATGGCGATATATTCAGTTGCGACCATGTTATTTCTAATACCAGCCCACAACATACATTCAACGAACTTCTAGATATTCCGACACCTAAGCAAGCAGCAGATGATATGAAATCACGACGCTTAGGAACTTCAGCATTTGTGCTGTATCTCGGTCTAGATTGTAATCCGGATGAGCTAGGCATTACGGCTGCTTCGAATTTTATTATTGACGATCGCGATGAAGAAGTAGCTTTTGAAACAATGAAAAGCATTAACGACCCGACTCATACTATGCTGACTTGTTATAACCATGATGACCCAAGTTTTGCTCCCCCAGGAAAAACAGCATTATCACTACTGTGCTTGCAGTACAGCCCAGCTTGGGAAGATTTACCCGTTGAACAATATGCTCAAGCTAAATACGACTTTGCAGATAAATTAATTGATCATGCCGAACGAGTTTTTCCAAATATTCGTAAGAACATCGAAGAAGTCGAAGTAGCAACACCATTAACCATGATGCGATATTTGAATACACCTGGTGGTGCAATTTATGGTTTCCAGCAAAATACTCAAGATGCTGTGATGTTCCGAGAGCGTATTGATGCCATATCGGGTTTACATATGGCTGGCTGCTGGAATGGTATGGGTGGTTTTCAACCGACCTACATGGTTGGTGAAAGTACTGCTCGAGCTGTTTTAAAGAAAATAAAAAATAGAAAAGTATCGCCTAACAATATTACACAGGAGTCTTCCCATGCCTAATACGACAGCCAATAATATATTACACGCCGTTAACGGTTACCAAGATGCGTTAGACCACCAGCGTGAATTAAGTAAAACTGGAACAGATTACAATGAACAAAATGGTAAGGTTGCGAATACGATTGCTAGCTTACACCCTAAGCGTTTAGAGCTTGTCGTTAGTGAAATTATTGAAGACACTCAAAGCACTAAAACATTACGTTTAAAATCTAAAAATAATTTTTTACCGCCTTTCCAAGCTGGGCAATACATTAATTTATTTGTGAATATTAAGGGCACAGAAACTGCTCGCCCTTATGCGATTTCCTCTGCACCACAAGAAAGAAGCTTTTACGATCTTACGATTAAAAAAGTAGCCGAGGGTTTTGTTTCGCATTTTTTGCTAAGTGATGTCAAAGTCGGTGATCATTTTACCAGTACTGGCCCCATGGGAACCTTCTATCATAATCCACTATTTCATGGTGATGATTTAGTATTTTTAGCAGGTGGTTCTGGCATTGCTCCTGCGCGGAGCATGATACTTAATATGATCGAAGATACCCTTCAACATCGTAAAACGACGCGAAAACTACACCTCATTTATGCGTCTAGCTATGAAGCAGATGTCATTTATGAAAATGAATTAAAAAAATTAGAAGAGAAACATGACTTTTTAACCATCACCTGGTTAATTTCGCGACCTACAAAAAATTATTCGGGCCGGACTGGGCATGTAAGTGCCGAGCTCATAACCGAATTACTGGGAGACGACTTAGAAACACTGCAAGAAAAAATGTTTTATATTTGTGGCCCCACCAGTTTCCATGATTATTGTGCTGAGCAATTAAAACAATTAAAAGTAAAAGCAAGACGTGTACGCATTGAGTGCAATGGTCCACCAAAACATCCTGAAACCCTATCAGGCTGGCCTGAAAACCTTATTGCCAGCGATAAAGTTCAAGTAACAATTCATAAGGCTGACGGCAGCCAAGGTCAATTTGAAGCTAGGGTCGATGAGCCACTATTAAACAGCATGGAACGTAACGGGTATAGTGCTGAAAATGCATGCAGATCAGGTGAATGCAGCCTATGCCGAGTTAAAGTATTAAAAGGTTCGGTATTCAACCCAGCAGAGGCACATTTACGATCAACAGATGAAGCCTATGGCTGGTGCCATTCATGCGTCGCCTTCCCGACCAGTAATGTGGAGATTCTACTATAGAAGCGGGCTTCAGCTTTTAAAGATAATGATTTTACTGATACGTTAGATCGTATCTTTGAAGTCATCTGAAAAAGGAGTGGCCGCCATTAAGAAGTGCTTGAAACTAGTCCCTTCAGGCACTTGAATATGGCCTTCAATAATTAACGCTGCCATCCCATGTACCATAGCCCACGCGCCTAACGCTTGGGCTTTGACCCGCTCTTCAGTATCACCACGCAAAGCAAAGGCATCACATAATAAGATAAACGGCTTTTTACTGCTTTCTATAAAAGGGCTGCTAACAGATGTTTTCTCAATACTAGTCGTATCATCAAGAACTGTTTGTTCTTTTTTGCCTTTACGCCCTGTTGTTTCGACCTGCCCTAACATTAAACGGTAGAGCTGAGGATTCGAAGTAGAAAACTCTAAATAACTCGCACCATACGCTAATACTAGTTCTCTTGGCGACAAAGACTTCTTTGCTTTTAATTCTAAAGCCACCGCTTCCATCGTATCAGCCATCTGCACGAACCCAGCTTCAGCGATGCTTTTAATGAGTTCTTTCTTATTTTTAAAATGTGCATAAGGAGCCATATGAGAAACGCCAACCTCGGCGGCAATTGCTCGTAAAGATAAGGCATCAGCACCATCACGTACTAGCATAATATTAGCTGCCTCGATTAAGGAAGCTTTCAAATCACCATGATGATACTGTTTAGAACTCATACAAAAAAAGCCCAGAAGGATAAAAATAGAGACGTAGTATAACCTAAACCCCTAACTCAGTTGTATCATTAACTATCTAATGCAACACCAACATTAAGCGCTTCAAACCAATCAAAAAATTGTTCGACTTCTTTTCCACGAAATATACGGCCATGCTGCGGTAGCATCATATCGATATCCAATTTCCGCACCCTCTTTAACCAGTGGTTTTTTGCTTCATTACTCGGCATCCAGCGCTGATGAAAGAATTTCATTTTATCGCAATGACTATCAAAATCTTCGATAAATAACGAGCTATCTTGTGGCTCAAGAGCAGCCCCAATATCCCCCGAGAATAAGATCTTAGCGACAGGGTCATACACATGAAAATTAGCCGAAGAATGCAGATAATGAGCAGGAATAAACTGTAATGTCGTATCACCTATCTTCAACTCTCCACCGCCATCTTTAATGCCACAAAACTCAATATTTTCACAACCAAAATGACGGATGAAGCCTTCCCATAGGTTCGGGGTATAAAGCTTGGCTTTTGGAATCACCTGATCCCACATGCCTAAAGATGAAATAATGTCAGGGTCTTGATGCGATGCAAATAAATGGGTTACTTGTTCAAGAGGAATAAATTTCAATATCGTTGACAACATGGCTGAAAATATTTCTATCCCTCCAGGATCAAGCACCAATGATTCTTTACCACTAACCACCATATACTGATTGGTATCTATTATTTTTTCTGGTTTATCAGGATCTCGGGCAAACACATACCATTGATGTTTATCATCGAATAACAATTTAGCTTCCATCTCTTTTTCCTTTATTCCTTATCATTAAATAGCCATTAGCCTAATTTACTGCTTAAGACTGCAATAAACGATCGATGTATGACTTTGCATCAAGCACGTGCTGCTTTATTTTTTCTGAAAACACATCAATATTATTCGCCATATCTTCCAAAATGCCTTGATACTCATCTGTTTGCGTTGCCTCTAAGCGAAAAGACACGGCAACCACTCGGCTTGCCTGCATGTATTGCTGAATTTCTTCTAGCTGACTTTCTAGGCTTCTAATTTCAATATTAAAACGATTATTGATACCTTCCTGCCTTTGTCTCGTTTCTGTAATAATTAAAAGAACGTCATCATTTTCCGTTTTTTCTTGGCTATCAAATAAGTGATCAACCAAGGTATTTTGACGCCAACGCTCAACGGCTAAATGTGAGATATCTAAAGAGATAGTATTGATTGCTTCAGCTAGTTTAATTGTCTTTAAAGCAAGGTCAGCAAAGTATTCTGAAATAACCTTTAGCCCTGCCACTCGGCTGCCCGCCCTATGAACAATAGCTTGAGAGTTCTTTGCGGCAAGGGAAAGCTGGCGTGCAATCATGCTGGCGCGGTAAAGCTCACCTGCAACTTGAGAGGATGTAATAGCGGATTTGACGGGGCTGTATTCTTTGACCATAAGCTTAAAACTATCTACTAGCTTTTTAAGGAGTTATGAACAAAGCATAGTCGAGCTTATTAATGTAAGGAGAGGAAATACCAGATTATTCGCTACGATGAACGAATAACCTCATATAATTAAAATATTTACTAGGCAGATGGGTTTTAGCTAATTAAATGTATTTAGCGTGAAACTCTAAATGCTGATCAATAAAGCTCGATATGAAAAAATAGCTATGATCATAGCCTTCTTGCATATTGAGCTGTAATGGATAATCGCTAATCTTAGCTGCTGCTTCCAAAGCTTCTGGCTTAAGCTGCTCGGCTAAAAAGTTATCCGCACTGCCTTGATCCACCAGCGTCGGCAGCTGCTTAGATTTATCCACAGCTTGCGCCATTAATAAACTCGCATCGTACGACTGCCAAGCCTTCTGATCATCACCTAAATACGCTGCGAATGCTTTTTGCCCCCAAGGGCAATCTATTGGATGGCAAATAGGGCTAAACGCAGAAACCGACGTATAACGCTCAGGATTACGAAGACTGATGGTTAGTGCTCCGTGGCCACCCATTGAATGACCACTAATGGCACGCTTACTTGATACCGGAAAATTCGCCTCAATCAAGGCGGGAAGTTCTTTCACCACATAATCGTACATCTGGTAATGATCAGACCAAGGTTTTTCAGTCGCATTCAGATAAAAACCTGCGCCTAGACCTAAATCATAAGCGCCGTTCACATCATCCGCTACACCTTCGCCACGCGGGCTTGTGTCTGGGGCAACAATCGCAATTCCCAGCTCAGCCGCTTTACGAAAAGCTCCCGCTTTCTGCATGAAATTTTCATCCGTGCAGGTTAGGCCAGAAAGCCAATAAAGAACCGGAACGCTCTCACCTTTAGTAACTTGTGGCGGGAGAAAGATAGCAAAGCGCATATTACAGTTTAGGCTGTTGGAAAAGTGGCTAAACTGCTTATGCTCGCCAGCGAATACACGCTGGCTGCTGCACTCTTCAAGATGAGTTTGTTCTAATTTTGAATTACTTGTCAAAGTGAATTACCGTGCGAATACTTTCGCCCTTGTGCATAAGATCAAAGGATTCATTAATGCCCTCAAGTGGCATGGTATGAGTAATGAAGTCACTTAGCTTAAATTCACCCGCAAGGTAACGCTCAACATAACCTGGCAGTTCAGTACGACCTTTAACACCACCAAAAGCGGTTCCGCGCCAGACTCGTCCTGTCACAAGCTGGAAAGGTCGAGTCGAAATTTCTTGGCCTGCACCAGCAACGCCAATAATCACAGATTCGCCCCAACCTTTATGACAGCATTCAAGTGCGCTGCGCATAACATCAACATTACCAATACACTCGAAGGAGAAATCTACTCCACCATCAGTCAATTCAACAATTACATCTTGAATAGGCTTATCAAAATTCTTAGGGTTAATGCAATCTGTTGCCCCTAGCTGCTTAGCTAATTCAAACTTAGATTCGTTAATATCGATGGCAATAATGCGGCTGGCTTTCGCCATAGCTGCGCCAATCACGGCACTTAAACCAATCCCACCTAAACCAAAGATAGCAACGGTATCGCCTTCTTGTACTTTAGCCGTATTCATCACGGCGCCCATGCCCGTAGTAACACCACAGCCTAATAAGCAAACTTCTTCTAATGGTGCATCTTTATTCACTTTTGCTAGTGAGATTTCAGGTAGTACTGTGTATTCAGAAAAAGTGGAGCAACCCATATAGTGGAAGATTGGCTCACCGTCTTTATAGAAACGTGTAGTACCGTCTGGCATTAAACCCTTACCTTGTGTCTCACGAATCTTTTGGCATAAGTTGGTTTTGCCCGATAAACAGAACTTACATTCACCGCACTCTGGAGTGTAAAGTGGAATTACATGATCACCCACGGCAACACTCGTTACACCCGCGCCAACCTGTTCAACAATGCCGCCACCTTCATGGCCTAAAATTGCAGGGAAAATACCTTCAGGGTCTTCACCCGATAACGTAAACGCATCAGTATGACAAACACCAGAAGCAACGATGCGAACTAATACCTCACCCGCACGCGGTAACATCACATCCACTTCTTCAATAGACAGTGGCTGGTTTGGGCCCCACGCAATGGCCGCTTTTGATTTGATAAACTGGTCTGTCATGGTGATTAGCCTCTAGCTTGTTCCTATGACTATTGTGTCATAAGCAGATTAAGATGAAGATGAGTTAATAACTAAGAATAGTTATTCATCTTAAGATTATGAAGTTATTATAATTGTTTCTCAATGAATGATAATATGCGTAAATATCAAGTCACTTTTACCATATCGTAATAATTAATTAGTGACGAGCCAGTGACAATAGACAGCAAAACGAAAAGGGATTCTGATGAGCACTATGCAATGGCAAGGCATCTGTGAGTTTACCGCTGTAGCTGAGAGTGGCAACTTCACTCAAGCGGCAAAGAAATTATTAATCTCAACTGCTCAAGTCAGCCGTCAGGTGAGTGAATTAGAACAGCGTCTCAATACCAAGCTATTTTATCGCACGACCCGCAAAGTAACTCTCACCGAAGAAGGTCAGTTGTTTTATCAACAATGCCGCGGAATTTTAGACAGGCTAGAAAATGCTGAGCGATCACTTACCAACCTACAATCGACTCCTCAGGGTAAGATTAAAATTTCGGCACCAGTGACTTATGGTGAGCGTCATATCATCCCCTTGATTAATCAATTCTTAATACAATATCCGCAAGTTGAAATTGAAGTTCAATTGAGTAATCAACGAATCAACCTTATAGAAGAAGGTTATGACTTGGCCATCCGCTTAGGTCAACTAGATGACTCTAGTTTAATAGCCAAGCGTATTTCATCGCGTCAGCACTTCTTATGCGCATCACCCAGCTATATAGAACAACATGGAAAACCCGAAATCATTAACGATTTAAAACATCATAACTGTTTATTAGGCAGTGCGGATTTTTGGCTATTTTCCGATCCTAAAAGCAAAGATCAGCAGAGTGATAAAAAAATTCGAGTGACTGGCAGCCTGCGTTGCAATAGCGGCTTAGGATTAGTCGACGCCGCTTTGAAAGGTATCGGCATAGTACAGCTGCCTGAATATTATATTAGCGAACATATTAATAAAGGTGAGCTGATAACTTTATTAGAACAACAACAAAGAGAACAAGAAGGGATTTGGGCACTTTACCCACAAAATAAATATCTTGCGAGTAAAGTGAGGTTGTTAATTGATTTTCTACAAGACAATCTAAATTAACTAAAGAACTTCCATTTTAGGAATCTATCAATTGAGATAGCACCCGATCCCCATAAAACTATCTGCGCCAACAAGACGCCCCAAAGCACGTGCAATGTTAATGCTGCGGGGGCAATTGCTTCTAAACTAATAACCGCAACGATATTAACGATTGACAGACCCGCTGCTGAAAAACGTCCACCCAGTCCTAAAAATAGTAATACAGGTAATATTAATTCCCCTGCCGTGCCAAGCCAAGCGGCTAGCTCAAAATTAATAAAAGGAACGGCGTATTCTTCTTCAAATAAAAATAGTGTGCTTTCCCAATCTCGTAATTTTGTCAGCCCCGATGCAAAAAATACCCAACCCACATAAAAGCGTGTCGCTAAGAGTGCTAATGGTTGGAGTAAATTAAATTTATTGATAAAAGCAAAATACACCTGTCCAAATCGCTCTACCTTCTTGACATAGTTATTCATAATATATTCCTCATCATTCGTATTAAATTTTTCTACATTTTCTTTAGACTAAAAATTAAATTTTGCTGAATTGCTAACGGCAACCAAGTCTCTAAGGAAAACTTTTGATCCTGTATAAGCAGTGTATCTAAAGCCTTTCCAATACTGCTGCCCTGCTGCATCAGCTGAAGCCAATTAAGCTCAGCCGAATCGATTTCTCGTATTAAGGGTTTATATTGCGGGCGATAAATTAAACATTTTTGGCCAATATTATTGGCTAACTTTTGTTGCGCTTTATGAAGAGATGTTTCTGCATAATCAGATTGAGTATTAGCTTGATAGATTTCAATAACAGGGTAATCCGATTCTAGAATTCTAATAGCAGGATTTAATATCAACCGCAGCTGGTCCAATTCGCATTCTGCTAGCAAGGTCATAGAAGCCATATCAACAGCTGTATCTTTCTCTCGCCCTTGCATATGCATTAAGAAATCAAGACGAGCAATATCAATAACAGAAGGGTATTCTTGCAATGCAGGCAAGTTACTTAATAAATCTGGAAAATTTCTTCCCCAAAGCCCCCAATCACCAGAATTAGGAAAGTCTACTTTCAATAATTGTTTAGTGGCATAAGCAAAAAGATCATCACCGATAAGCTTTAATACCGTTGGATAACTGATTTGCAGAGCACGTACTGCATTTGCCTGTAAGTTTCGTTGATAAATCGCCAAGCCTTTTTCTTCAAACTCAGAGCTTGTGTTAAAGATGGCATTCACCAATTGCTGCTGATCATTCATTATTCATCACCAATTCAGAAACAATTCGTGCTTTATGAGCTTCTAGTAATAATTCTTGCCAGCTGGGTAAGTTATTATCCCACTCGATCAATGTCGGAACGGCTCCAAAGCGTTGTAATGCAAATTCATATAACTGCCAGCCATGATCACTAATGGGCTGGCTATGATCATCAATTGCAAGCTCTCCCTCTGCTACAGGTGTAAAGCCAGCTAAGTGAATTTCGCCAACAACATGTGCCGGTATTTTCTGTAACCAATCCTTCGCATATTCAAGCGCAGGAATATCTGAAAAGTTATTCGCGTTAACTACTAAATTATTTAAGTCGATTAATAAACCGCATTGAGTAAGCTCGGTTAAGGCAACTAAAAAGTCTGTCTCAATTAGTATTGAATCTTTTGGTTGTAAATAGGCCGATAGATTTTCAATCAACAGTCTTTTTCCTGTTAATTGCTGCACGGCATCAATATTATTCGCCATGTTTTTTAAATTCTTTTCATTAAATGCAATCGGTAATAAATCACCCGCATGCACAGATTCCCCTTCAATTTCACTCCAAGAAAATGCAGCATGATCTGACATTAAAAAGGGATTAACAATGTTCGCCAGCTCACTCAACGATTCTAAATAGCCACCCGCTATACTGGCCTTTGAACCTAAACCCAGTGCGGTAGAGTGCAAACTAACTGGATATTTCTCTGCCACTTCTTTAATTAATGCTCGACTTGCACCACCTTGAGCAAAGAAGTTTTCAGAATGTACTTCAACAAAATCGATTTGCATTGAATCACTTGCTTCAATATTTAAAGAAGGGGCTAATACATCAGCATAGTGTGGATGACGTAAACCTACGCCAATAGCCACTTTATTTTCAGATTTGAATTCACCAATCGTCTTCACTGGTATTAGCCCCTCTTAAAAATATTTTACTTTTCTGCGATTTCACTTTTTAAAGCTACTTGCTCGCGTTATATTGACGCTTAGCTTCAGCCTTAGTTAACCCACCTAAATCAAGGCAAGTTCCTTTCGCCACAGCCTTCCACTCGCCAGGATCGTTATCGACAGTCGACTGCCCTGCGCACGAGTGTGTCCCGGCTAAATTACTGCAGTCATTTTGGCCTGCCTCTGCGATGCCATAACATTTTTCTTTTCCTGCCGCTTGTGCAGGAATTGCAGTACCAGCTGCCAAAACAGCAAGTAAAGCAGCATTAGCGATTAATTTTTTATTCATTTGAAGCTCCGTTGATAATTTATAAAGGGATTAACCTTCGTTTAAAGTAGTTGCATTTAAGTTTTTAATTTCAGGCCAGTTATGCTCTGAAGTTTCTAAGTTACCAGGAACATCTGAAAGCCATTTCTTCTGTACAGCTTTATTCAGATTTAAATACAGCTTGTTACCTTCTATATACCAAGCTGTTGGATCAACCGTTAGTTTCTTCTCTAGCGCAACACCCATTGCACAAAAGCCACCGTATTGAGGCGCATAGTATTCTGGATTTGCACGAAACATATTACGGTTTTCAGCACTAGAGAACTGATAAATAGCGTTCTTATAAGTCGCTGTATATTTAGCACTACCAAGAGTTGGCTTGCTGTCGGTAAAGTATGAAACTGTGTCATAGCCACTGATCGCAATGTCATTGTCATCTGCGCTCATGTCGATATCAGCAGCAAAAGCAACGCTACTTAATGCGAATGTGCTGACAGCAACAACGGATTTAATTGCGCTAGAAAGGGTCATAGGTATTACTCCACTTGATTTAACAAAGAGCCAGTTGTGGTTGGCAGTGAAGCTAGGTTACGGGTTTGTCGGTGGATAATGGGATGATATAGTCCAGACTTTGGTTCAAATCGTCCAAAAATAAGCCAGTGGTAATAAAATTACGTTTATAGAGGCATCAAATGGATCGTTTATCCGAAATACTTCTCCGCTTTTCAATGAATGCTCAGGTTTTCTTTAGTGGCAACCTATGCGGTATATATCCCTTTGGCGAAGCTGATAAGAGTGAAGGACATCTACATTTACTTAAATCAGGAAAGCTCACCCTAATCGATGCCAAAGGTGTAAAAACTGTATTTGAACGTCCGACCGTTATTTTCTTCCCTCAGGCAACACCACACAGAATCATTTCTAACGAGTCTGATAATGCAGAAATGGTGTGCGCAAGCATCAACTACAGCGATGGTTTCAACAACCCACTTGCAAGCGCATTACCTAAGTTCCTGCACTTTGACATTGAAGAATCTGAACATCTAGGACAAACCGCCAATTGGTTATTTGAAGAAGCTTTTCATGAACGATGTGGTCGTCAGCCAATGATTGATCGCCTTTGTGATATTTTTTTGGTTCAAGTATTACGACAAGTTTTGGAAAATGGTGCAGTTGCCCATGGCATGCTAGCGGGCTTATCTCACCCACAACTTAGCAAGGTAATGACTAAGATTCATGAACATCCTGAAAAGAATTGGAGCTTAGATTCACTGTCGAGCTTGGCAGCTATGTCACGGTCAAAGTTTGCCGAGTTATTTAAAGAAATCGTCGGCCAACCACCTGGAGATTACATCATGGAATGGCGATTATTTATTGCGCAAGGATTATTAAAAGAGAATAAATCAGTAGGTCTTGTTGCCAATGAAGTTGGCTATGAGAATGGCTCAGCACTAGCCCGTGTTTTCCGTAAGAAAACAGGGCTATCGCCAAAAGAGTGGCTAGATAAGTTTAAATCTCCTTCTTAATATAACCAAAAGGCTTAAGAAATACTTAAACTACATCATCTCTTTAACGGTACCAATTGCGCTTCCAACGCCGACTTTTAATTTAAGCTTAAACAGTTCAAATGATTCACCTGCTGTTAACTCTTCATTATCACTGCAGCGTGGATCAGTTCGCTGAATAAGATCAATTACCTCTTTCGTGATTGGGATGGTTTCGCAGCCATGGGCATCTTCACATACCATATCCCATTGAGGCTTCGCCTGAATATGGCAAGCAAAGCAGTTACCGCCAAAACGATTTACTACATCAGCAAATCCACGCTTACGAATTTCAGAGCCTTCTTCTGAAACGTCTAGCTCAAAGAATTCCCAATCCTTAGTCACAGGGCTATAGCCAACTTCATGTTTCACCATGACCTCACCAGGAACTAGCTGTACAACCGAACCGGGAGGATACACACCACCGGTTTCAGAGTTAGCTACTGCTAGCGTTGCGTCTATATCACCTTTCAAATTTCCTACATAAAAGCCACGTACCTTGGTCATATCTCGAATGCAGGTAAAGGTTTCACTAGTAATTGGCAACTGGCCTGGCTCTAATTGTATAGCAGCTTGTGAGTTTTCAGCAGCTGACACATTTACTATTGATACGCAAAAAGCTATTAGAGCTCTCAACCCTGTATTCATAAAAGATTTCATATAGGTCTTACCTTATTAAATTTATATTGCACACAATATAATTAAACGTGACTTAAGGTCAACTGATAACTTAATAGAATAAAATATATCCTCCCCCCTTCGCGTAATACGATGAAACCAATACTCATATCCAGTTTCAGTTTCAGTTTTTTTATATCATCGCCATAAAGGCGAACACTTATTCTCTTAAATTACCGTAAATTGTATTGTTGATAGCTCATAAGCGCCACTCTTTATCTTCACCTGTCCGAAATAAATAATACTTTAAAATAGGGTTATTTATCTGTTTTGTGTACAGTTTAAAAAGCTGTCATTTAGCGACAAAACTGGACAAGCATTTGTTTACCTAAAGTAACAACTATAGATCTCATTAATACAAGATTATTGATTTCATTGGACTTTTTTTTTGGCACGGAAATAGCTCTAGCACCCAGGTCAAATAATAATGTTTCTCACCACGAAACATGACAACTAATTAAAATAATAAATTAAGGATTAGACAATGTTAAATAGCGTATGGGTCACCTGGCCCGCTCTAACTAAACTAGGGATTCTCGGTATTTTTGCTGGGTTATTAACTCTTGCCTTCGAAAGGAAAGAGCTATTCGATAATAATCTATTCGATTTCGAGCGTTATGAAGAATACAACCAACAAATCACATGTGATGAACGCAGTTTAAATGCTCGAACAGAAGATGGTACATGTAACAACTTAGACAATCCTGCTGAAGGTGCAGCCTTACGCCGCTTTGGCCGTAACGTTGAGTTGTCGGCCGCACAAGGTGAAACGGACACTTTACTAGTCCCTAATCCTAGAGATGTAAGTAACTCGGTTATGGCTCGGGAAGAGTTTAAGCCAGCGACGTCAGTTAACTTTATTGCCACATCTTGGATTCAATTTATGGTGCATGATTGGGTTGATCACAATGTTGATGAAGTCGGTGATCCCATTATCGTTCCTCTGCCTGCGGGTGATGAACTAGGTAGCGGCGAACTTTCAATCAAACGTACTAAAGCAGATCCGACACGCACAACTGATGAAGCTGCTTACCCAGCGAGCTATCGTAATAGAAATACTCACTGGTGGGATGGTTCTCAGCTTTACGGTAGCAATAAAGAACAGTCAGATGCCATTCGTGCTTTTTCTGGTGGTCGTTTAACCGTTAATGATGATAACACCATTCCGACTGAGTTCTTATCAGGTCTTCCTATTACAGGATTTAATGACAACTGGTGGGTAGGTTTAAGCATGCTCCACCAATTGTTTGTGGCTGAGCATAACTCTATCGCAGAAATGCTGGTAACGAATAATCCTGGCCGTTCTGATCAGTGGATATACGATAAGGCTCGTTTAATTAACGCAGCATTAATGGCAAAAATTCATACCGTTGAATGGACTCCAGCGATTATCGCAAACCCAGTAACCGAACGTGCGATGTACGCTAACTGGTGGGGGCTTGCAGGTGATCGTGAAGGCCGCGATGCATTCCAAAAAGGCGCCGCCTCTTTGGCAGAAGATTTAGCAAAAACAGATTCTTTTGTTAAAACTATTCTAGGTGTTGATCCTGCATTAAAAGACAAACTTGATGACGCTTCTTTTATTGAACATGCAATTGGTGGATTAGTGGGTTCACGTCAGTCAGATAATGCGGGAACGGCTTATAGCTTAACGGAAGAGTTTGTTGCGGTATATCGTATGCATCCTCTACTACGTGATGATGTTGAAGTTTACGACATTGGTTCAAACATTGTTCGTGATCGTATCGCTATCGAAGATACTCGTGATGGCGATGCTGAAGATGTTATGAGTGACCAAGGTGCAAACCGCTTATGGTACTCGTTCGGTATTACTAATCCTGGTTCTTTAACGCTGCACAACTATCCAGAATTTTTGCGTAACATTAATATTCCTGTGTTAGGTGATATTGACTTAGCAACAGTTGATATTGTTCGTGATCGTGAACGTGGTGTGCCACGTTATAACGAATTCCGCCGTCAAATTGGATTGAACCCAATTAATAAGTTTGAAGACCTTACTGATAACGCAGAAACGCTTGCTGAACTTAAACGTCTTTATAATAACGATGTAGAGAAAATCGATGCATTAGTAGGACAACTGGCTGAGACTGTTCGTCCAGAGGGTTTTGCCTTTGGTGAAACTGCGTTCCAAATTTTCATAATGAATGCGTCACGCCGCCTAATTACAGACCGCTTTTACACCTCTCATTATAATGATGAAACCTATACCGCTGAAGGTATTGATTGGGTAGAAAACAATACCATGGTTGATGTGCTTAGTCGTCATTACCCAGATTTAGATGGAAGCCTTATTGGTGTAGAGAATGCGTTTAAACCTTGGGGCTTAAACATTCCTGAAAACTACGATTCTTGGGCGGGTTGTGAAAAACAACAACACTTATGGAATAACGGTGTTCTTCGCAGCGAGTTTGCAGAAGATGAAATTCCATCACTAGAAAAAATTGATGTATTAGGACTTATTAACCGCGTACTTTGGGATAAAGTTAACGACCAAAAGGATGTGGCGCCTCCTGGCTATACAAAACCCATTCATGCACACGGTGCGGTTGCTAAAGTACAGTTTGTAGCAGAAAATTCTGAATACACGGGTCTATTTGAAGGCTCTGATTGTGGCCTACTCCGTTTATCAATAACCGGTGATCCAAGTGATCGTGGTTTTGCACCAGGGCTTGCGTGGAAAGCATTCGTAGATAACAAACCTTCTGAAAACGTTTCTGCTTTGTATACTTTATCAGGACAAGGAGACAACCAGGACTTTTTCGCTAATGAGCTTTCTCAATACGTCTCTCCCGAAGCTAATGAAACTTTAGGCACTAGCTTGATCTTCTCTGCTGTCACTAGCAAGCCAACTCAACTAATGGTTAATGCAATGGCCGATACAAATCAAGATGGCAGCGAAGCAAGTAATGCTAACGCACCAACTCAAATCTACTTTGTTCCAACTGAAAACGTTAAAAACAAATTCTCTTCCAGCGCTCATGATTTCCGCAGTGATTTAGTGACGATCAAAGCTGGTGAAGATTTGTACGACATTTATGCGACCAGTGAGCCCATTCGTACTTCTATCCTCCCTAGCTGGAATAAACGTTATGCAGATCTTCGTCGCGATAGCGCAACGAAGATCGGTACTATTAAACTAACGTCTGACTTTAAACTTTCAGATTTCGGTGATAATGGTATTTTCTTCAAGCACCAGCGTTACGAAGATCGATAATTAGAATCTCTCTTAATAAAAGAATTTAATAAGAGAGTGATTAATTAACTGATCATTTAACGGTTGCTGATCCAAAGCGTCTGATAAGGCGCTAGTTGGATCAGCATCTCTTGATGAGTCATTTCTTTACCTGAAATAAGATCAACCCAATCATTGGTTGTCGCTAAGTTAATATCCGACAGCATAAATTCCTGCACTGAATCACTAACGTTACTAATGCAGAAAATACTCTGTTTTCTATCATGAGATTGACGCCAATACGCAAAAATAGAATCTCCTAAGTGCAAGGTAAACTGTGGCGCATTGGGGTGAAATGCTTTTTGTTTCTGGCGTATCGCCAACAAGTTTTTCAACTCGCTGAAGACTTGTTTGTGATGACTACTGTCTGTCGACAGCAGTTCGTTTAATTCATCATATTGCCATTGATGGCGATTAATGGAGCGATTATGCCCTGTATTCTCCATACGCTGATAATCATTACGAGTTGCCAATAAGCTGTGCACGTAAATACCAGGAATACCTTCTAAGCCAAGCATAATGGCATGAGCGCATATAAAACGTTCAATACCTCTGCCTTCATCTGCAGCACAGTCTTTACCTTTAGTCGTTCCTTGTAATGCATCAAATAAAGAAATGTTAATTTCATAAGGCTTTATAATTGCTTCACCTAGCTCGTTCTCTAAAGCACGCCAAGAAATTCGACCACCAAACCCTTGTAAGGTATCAACTAATACTTGAGTTTCATCATCACCTAGAATTCCCTCTACAGGTCTTAGCCCCATGCCGTCATGGGAAGCAATAAAATTAAAATAGGTCGTACCAAGCTGCGCTGGCGGCATGCTCATTAACCAGAGCTTTAAATGATGACTATTCCCAGTCAGTAAGGTATTCACTAATAGCGGTGGTAAAGCAAAGTTATACACACAGTGTGCTTCGTTCGCATTACCAAAATATGAAAGATTTTCTCGATTCGGAATATTCGTTTCAGTAATAATGACAGCATCAGGTTGAGCGTGTTCTATCAGCAATCTGAGCAAACGTACAACGTTATGAGTTTCCTCTAAATTAATGCTCGGTGAGGCGACTTTTTTCCATAAAAATGCAATCGCATCTAATCGGAATATGCGAACGCCCATATCTAAGTACTGTCGAATAATTTTTATAAACTGTATAAGTACATCAGGGTTTCTAAAATCCAAATCTACTTGGTCGTGACTAAACGTACACCATACATGCTGCACCCCTTTATTAGTCATAGTTTCTCTTAGCAGGTCACTGGTTCTAGGCCTAACGACTTGTGATAAGTCTGCCGTAGGAGATTCCGTATAAAAATAATCATGCCCAGGCCCGTCACCTTTTATAAAGTTCTGAAACCATAAACTACGACTAGAACAATGGTTAATAACTAAATCCGCCATTAGACGATAATCTTGGCTAATGCTTTGAATATCATCCCACCCACCTAGCGATTCATTAACACTGGAAAAATCTATTACTGAAAATCCATCATCTGAGCTAAAAGGAAAAAACGGCAAAATATGCACGCTATTAATTAATCCTTCACAATGCTCATCTAAAAAATGTTTTAACGTAATTAATGGTTTTTCGTCAGCTAATAAAAAACTATCACCGTAAGTAATCATGACGGTTGAGGATTGATCCCACAAATCACAAGGGTGCATAGGATCATGAGAGGCGTCTTCGTGGCTCGCCGTTTCTAATCGCATTTCTATTAAAAGCTGTTCTGCAAAAGCATTAAACGGAATATTAATTTCTGTTTGATAATAGATTAATTCCAGCAAATGCTGGCTACGCTGTAATAGTGCGGAATCAAATAAACTCATTTCGACATAAACTCCTCATTATCTGCTTCAACAGCCTCGTATAATCTTTCTAGAATATCAGGCTTAGCACTAATTACTCGGTTCCAGCTTGGAATGAATGGGGTTTCCATCGGCTTATCTAAAAAGGCTTCTCCGGCTTTCATAATATTTTGTGCAAATAATTCAACGGCTTTTTCTTCGGCATGAATATCTAAGGTTAAACCGTTCATAACCGCATCATTGTGGTAGGTTTCAATGAAATCTAAAGCGATTCGGAAGTAGGTTGCTTTAATTGAACGGAAGGTTTCAGTATTAAACGTTTTACCATGAGTAGCCAGCTTTCTGAATAATGCCTTAGAGATATCGATAGACATTTTAGATAGTCCACCTTGATCATTATCTAATGATAAATCTTGGTGTTTATGATCATACACATCAGCGATATCAACCTGACATAAACGGTTGTTGGCATAGTTTCTGTGCATTTCGGACAACACACCAATTTCTAAGCCCCAATCACTTGGAATTCGAATATCATTTAATACATCTTTTCGAAATGAAAACTCACCCGCTAATGGATATCGGAAACTATCCATAAATTGTAAGTATTCCATCTCACCAAACATCTTCTTTAATGCACGCAATAATGGCGTTACGAGTAGTCGGCTAACTCGACCGTTAATTTTTCCATCAGCCACTCGAGCATAAAACCCTTTACAAAACTCATAGTTAAACTGAGGATTAGCGACAGGATAAATCAGTCGTGCCAATAACTCTCTATCGTAAGTAACAATATCACAGTCGTGTAAAGCAACAGATTCAGAGCGATTAGAGGCAAGAGTATAGCCCATGCAATACCAAACGTTACGGCCCTTTCCTAGTTCTTTAGGTGCTAAATTCAGCGCTTGTAACTCGGCATCCAGAGCTTGTAGTCGCGGCCCTTCATTCCATAAAACTCGATGATGCTGTGGAAGTTCACCAAAGAATTTTAGTGCATGGCGATACTGATCTTCATCTGCTCGGTCTAAACCAATAACAATTTCACTTAAATAGTCTGCACCTTTTAAGTGATTCACGATATTAGGCAGTGCATCACCTTCAAGCTCCGAAAATAATGACGGAAGAATTAATGACATTGGGCGCTTCTTACTAAACGCTCTTAATTCACTTTCAATGTCTTCAACGGGTCTATGGGCTAAATTATGTAAAGTCGTTACGATCCCATTTTGATAAAAATCAGCCATGATATTTCCTTATGTTAAATAAATTGTTAATAATTAATTGAATTCTTATACATCTATTCTATAAAATTTTACGCAAGCCTGAATTCCAACCCCGAGGTCCAAATTCTTCAGAGATAAAAAATCCCCGCAGCCGCTTTAATTTAGGTGGCGCATGAACTGGGGAGCGAATAATAAGTGCCAAATCAGCCTTCTCTAACATCGCGACATCATTACCACTATCACCAATAGCAATGGTCTTTATCTCGCTTAAATTCCATTGTGTTTTATATTCTGCTGCAAGCCAAGCAAGAGCCTCACCCTTGTTACAAAAACCACTTAAATGTAAAAAGCGACCACCTTGTAAAACATGGCCACCTTGCTCTGTTAGCCACTCAATAAATTCTTGCTTACCTTTATCCACACCCAGCCATGATATCGGTTCGCCATATTCACGATTATTAGCCAGCTGAGCCTGCTCAAGCGACAAGCCTGTAACTTGCGCAATAACTTCTTCTTTCATCGCGGCAAAGTGACTGAACTTATGTGTAAATAGTTCCTTAGCCTTTTCAAGAAGCGACAACCAGTGGCTTCTTGTTTCACAGAATTCGGCTATCCAAAAATCTTCAACCTCGATACAAGCTTCTGGTTTAACGGGGAAATAGCCCTTAGGGATATAAATCGCAGCACCATTTTCAATAATAAAAGGATGACGGTTATCTAATTCTAAACGCAGTGCTTCGACTTCCGCTCGTGTTTTACTGGTTGTTAAAATAACAGGGATTTGATCGCGTTCTAACTCCTCTAATAACGCATCAGCGGCTTTATGGCTGTAACTGTCATGGTCTAATAAAGAACCATCAAGGTCGGTAAAAACAACTTTTCTACTCATATGCTCTTCCATTATGACGATCCTTTTAATACTACATCATGTAGTCCAAAGCGAGGATCGCCAGGCAAAGGGTTAGGCGTTTGGTAGGCCGCAACCTGCCGTTTATTAGTTAATTGAAATAAATGCTGACAATTTTGCGGAAGGTATTTGAGGCTATGGCGTGTAAGTCGTTCATAGTGCTGTATAAACTGCTGAATTTCCTCTGCAGACATAATATGGCTCTTATTCTTATCCTCACTTGCTTGAGCTAGCTTCTGTTCTTGCTCTAAGCGCCAGTTATAAACACTGCTAAAACTTGGAGCTTGCAACATAATTAAGCGGTCAATTAGCTGCCATAATTCTGGATAATTGGTTACTAATTGCTGATTGATGTAATTGCGCCACTCTCCGCCTGAGTCCTGTAGAGATTCCAATTCATTAACAGGTTCAAGTAATGATTCTTCAGCTTCTGCTGTAATTCCAACGCACCAGCCTTCTAAAATAATGATATCAAGTGGTGTTTCGACTTCTGACCACTGCTCTTTAGGAAAGCGATCATCCTGAGCTTTATTAAACTTGGGTATCTTAACTTCACCGCTCTCTTGAGAGAGCTGTTGTAATGTCTCTAAGGCCAGCTCTAAATCATGCGTTCCCGGCACACCTCGGGTTGATAGCAATGGATGTACATTACTCGCGAGTTGCTGTCGTTGCTTGCGTGTTAAATAGAAGTCATCAATTGAGATAGCAACCGCTTTCAGTCCCCTATCTTCTAAACAGGTGCATAAATAGTCGGCCAGCGTTGTCTTTCCAGACCCCTGACAACCGTTTATACCCACCACTAAAGTTCTCCCTGCACTATAATGGTGCTTAATTAGGGTTTCAACAATAGGGTCAAACCAAATTGATGCTTGCTGTAAATAATGCTCGGGCAAGCTATTCCTTGTGATAAATCCACGTATTCCGCCCATAACCACCTCTAAAAAATTATTTACGACTGTGCTTTAAGCACTGCACTTTATAGGGATAGAGCAGGAACCGTACCCTTTTCTACGATTTAACATAAAATTCTTAAAAAATTCATATTTAATGTCATATTTCTGTAACATTGTTCCTAGATACTTCTCATCACTGAATAATTATTCGAAAAAATATGCTCTTACTTAGAATGACCTAAGCAATGGCGACTATATAAATAGGAAGTAATAATGAAAAAAATTCTAGCCTTAAGCGCTGCATTTGCAGCTTCTGCAATCAGCATGTCAGCTAACGCTCAGCGTGATTACATCAGCATTGTTGGTTCTTCTACCGTTTATCCATTCTCTACAGTAGTAGCAGAACGCTTTGGTAAGTCGACTAAATTCGCTACTCCTAAAGTTGAATCAACGGGTTCTGGTGGTGGTTTGAAATTATTCTGTTCTGGTGTTGGCAGCGCAACGCCTGATATTACAAATGCTTCTCGTGCCATTAAGAGCTCTGAAGTTAAGCTTTGTGCTAAAAATGGCATCAAAGACATTGTTGAAGTAAAAGTCGGCTATGACGGCATTGTTTTGGCCAATACAACTGAAGCTAAGCAAATATCATTAACTCGTCGCGATATCTTTCTTGCCCTTGCTAAAAACATCCCTAACCCAGATGGCAGCGAGACTTTAGTTGAGAACACATACGAAACTTGGAATGAGGTTAACCCATCATTGCCAAAATCTAAAATTGAAGTATTAGGCCCACCACCAACTTCTGGTACTCGTGATGCTTTCGCTGAACTTGCTTTAGAAGGTGGTTGTAAAACTTTCCCTTTCATTAAAGCAATGAAAAAGCAAAACAAAAAGAAGTATAAAGCAGTTTGTCACGCAGTACGTGAAGACGGTGCTTATGTTGAAGCAGGCGAGAACGACAACCTGATCGTACAAAAATTGGTTGCTAACCCTTCTGCAATGGGTGTTTTTGGTTACAGCTTCTTAGAGCAAAACTCTGAAAAAGTTCAAGGTTCTGTAATCGATGGTAAACTACCGACTTTTGATGCCATTGCTTCGGGTGATTACCCAGTAAGCCGTTCTTTATTCTTCTATGTTAAAAAAGCTCACATTGGCGTGATTCCTGGTATCGAAGAATACCTAGCAGAATTCACTTCAGAGAAAGCTATGGGTGACTACGGCTACTTGGCTGAGAAAGGCATGATCCCAATGACTGCTGAAGAACGTAACAACGTGCTAAAAACTGTTAAGAACTTGACTCCTCTGGTTAAGAAGTAAATTAGCAAAAAGTAGTACTGATCGCCGGGGCCTATTCTGAATTAGAATAGGTCTCGGCTTTTGCGTATTAAAAAGAAAATTAAACTACGGGTAAATAAATAAGCACATGAACTTTAGTAGCCTGCTCATCATCGTCATTATTGTTCTCGGAGGCGCCTACTTTTTAGGTCGCAACCGCGCACGAGCAATATCCAATCAAGGATTGCGAATGCATTCTTTGCCCGATCACTACGGTACATTAATGGCCCTATGGACCGGTGTACCTGCGCTTATTCTATTAATGACTTGGCATTTATTAGAAGCCCCAGTCATAGATTATTTATTGATAGCTCAACTACCAGCCGAAATTCAAGCAGCTGATTCTGCTCAAATCCAATTGGCTATTAGTAAAGTATACAACCTAGCTTCTAGTTCAGGCCTAACCGCTGACCCAAGCTTAATGCCAGCAGTTGAACACCTAGCAGCACTTAACGAACGTACTGCAATATTAAATTCTGGTATTGCCTTAAGCTTATGCCTGGTTTGTTTTGTTATCACCTATCGTCGCATACAGCCTAAGCTACGCGCACGTACAGAGATGGAAAGCATTGTTAATCTTCTATTATTATCTAGCTCAGGTATTGCGGTACTTACTACCGTTGGTATCCTTGCAAGTGTGTTGTTTGAAGCTTGGATGTTCTTCCAACAAATTAGCCCAATAGATTTCTTATTCGGTACAACTTGGTCACCTCAGGTGGCTTTACGTGCTGATCAATCCGGTTCTTCAGGTAGCTTTGGCGCCGTACCATTATTTGCGGGTACATTATTAATATCCCTTATAGCGATGGTTATTGCTGTTCCTATCGGCCTAATGGCTGCGATTTATCTTTCTGAGTACGCCAGCAGTAGTGTACGTAAATATGCAAAACCTGCTTTAGAGGTATTAGCCGGAATCCCAACGGTTGTATACGGGTTTTTCGCTGCATTAACAGTCGCCCCCTTTATACGAATGCTAGGAACAGACTTAGGATTAGAGGTCTCATCCGAAAGCGCATTAGCTGCTGGCTTGGTAATGGGCGTGATGATTATTCCTTTCGTATCTTCTCTATCTGATGATGTAATTAACGCCGTACCACAATCAATGCGTGATGGAAGTTACGGTTTAGGAGCTACTAAAAACGAAACTATTCGCCAAGTTATCATTCCTGCCGCATTGCCTGGGATTGTAGGTGCCGTTATGTTGGCTGTTTCTCGCGCCATTGGTGAAACGATGATTGTTGCGATGGCAGCCGGTTTAGCCGCAAACCTAACAGCAAACCCATTAGATAGCGTGACAACAGTAACGGTTCAAATTGTAACTCTATTGGTAGGTGACCAAGAGTTTGACTCACCGAAAACACTGGCTGCTTTTGCTTTAGGCTTAGTGCTATTCCTAGTCACACTCATCCTAAACTTTGTTGCTTTGAAAATTGTTCAAAAGTATCGAGAGCAATATGACTGATTCAAAAACAACTAACTCAAACNCTCTAACTGAGTCGAAAAATATGAAACCGACACAGCTAACAACCCGTCAAAAGGTTGAACTAAGTTTAAGCCGTCGACGTGCTGCTGAAACTCGCTTTCGCATGTACGGCATGGCATCTGTTTTCTTTGGCATGTTATGCCTAGTGGTATTATTTACCGATATTGCTAGTAAAGGCACAGCGGCATTTAAACAAACTAGCTTAAAAACTGAGATCTTTTTGGATAGCAGTTATTTGGGTCTTACAAAAGATAGCAAGGTAGACGAAGTTCGTTTTGCTAACTTTGAAGGTCTAATCAAACGCCAGTTTGCTAAAAACTTTAAGCCAAGTGGTCGTAAAGAAACCCGTGAATTGTTTAAATTAATTAGCCCTGGGGCATCTTGGCAAATACAGGAAGCATTGTTAGCTAACCCTGAAGTACTTGATACCACAATTAGCATTGAGCTATTAATGGATGATGATGTCGACCAATGGTTTAAGCATGATCGTGACCTAAGTACTGATGAAACCAATGATCGTCTTTCTACCAAGCAATTAAGCTGGTTAAACAACTGGGTTGAAGAAGGTCGATTAGACACTCACTTCAATACATTGTTCTTTACCAACGGGGATTCTCGTGAACCCGAACTTGCAGGTATTCATGGGGCAATTAAAGGTACGCTATTAACATTAATGGTTACGCTTTTATTATCTTTCCCTATTGGTGTTGCTGCCGCGATTTATTTAGAAGAGTTTGCTCCTCGCAACCGCATGACAGAAATTGTTGAAATCAACATTAATAACCTAGCGGCAGTACCTTCGATCATTTTTGGCTTACTAGGTATGGCTATTTTTATTAATGTTTTTGGTGTTTCTCGATCAACTCCTTTATTAGGCGGATTGGTATTAACACTAATGACACTGCCAACCATTATTATTTCTGCTCGCGCAGCAATTAAATCGGTTCCACCTTCAATTCGTGAAGCGGCATATGGCTTAGGGGCTTCAAAGAACCAAGTTGTTTTCCATCACGTATTACCATTAGCAATGCCAGGCATGCTAACGGGTACTATTTTAGGTATGGCACAAGCACTTGGTGAAACAGCCCCGCTATTAATGATTGGTATGGTTGCCTTTGTAGTAGACGTACCTGGTTTTATTAATGACCCATCAACGGTTTTACCGGTACAGATTTTCTTATGGTCCGATAGCCCTGAACGTGCCTTCATGGAACGTACTTCTGGAGCAATTTTGGTTTTATTGTCATTTTTAGTATTGATGAATACCACTGCTGTAATTTTACGTCGTCGCTTAGAGCGCCGCTGGTAAACAAAGCAGTCTGAACTAAAACGACTATATCAGATAGAATTTACAGCAAGAGCTGAAAGAGAGAATTGAACATGAGCACAAGTATGCAACATATTGAAAACCACATAACCACAGGCATTCCACTAAGCCAAAATCCAAAGCTAGCGGCACGCAATGTGGATGTATTTTATGGTGATAAGCAAGCAATTTTTGATGTAAGCTTAGATATCGGCGCTAACGAAGTAATTGCGTTAATTGGACCATCGGGTTGCGGTAAATCGACGTTTTTACGCACATTGAATCGTATGAACGATACCATTGATATCTGTAAAATTAAGGGTGAAATTTTACTGGATGATGAAAATATCTATGGTGCTGACGTTGATACNGTGCCATTGCGCGCACGTGTTGGCATGGTATTTCAAAAGCCAAATCCATTCCCTAAATCAATCTATGATAATGTTGCTTATGGCCCACGTATTCATGGATTAGCACAGAGCCGCGTAGAGCTAGACGAGACCGTTGAAAAGAGCTTACAGCGCGCTGGCTTATGGAATGAAGTTAAAGATCGTTTACATGCTCCTGGTACTGGTCTTTCTGGTGGTCAGCAACAACGTCTATGTATTGCACGTACAATTGCAGTTGATCCAGAAGTGATTCTGATGGATGAACCTTGTTCTGCTCTAGACCCAATTGCTACCGCAAAAATTGAGGAACTTATTGATGAATTACGCGAAAAGTACACCATCGCGATCGTAACTCACTCAATGCAGCAAGCTGCTCGTGTGTCACAGCGCACAGCTTACTTTCACCTAGGTCAGTTGATCGAAGTGAATCCAACTAAGCAAGTTTTTACCACCCCTCAACATGAATTGACGGAAGCTTATATTACTGGCCGTTTTGGATAGAGCGCTCGAATCGATCGTTTTTATTAAGGCCTAATGACCACCGGCCAGTCTTAAAAGTAAGGATAAAATAATGGACATGAATTTCAACCAACACATATCACAGCAATTCAACGCGGATTTACAAGACATTCGCAATCAAATGCTAGCGATGGGTGGATTAGTACAGCGTCAAGTTGCCGATTCTATTGAAGCTATTTGCACGGGCAATACCAGCTCTGCTGATAAAATAATTCAACGTGAAGATGACGTTGACGCAATGGAAATAAACATTGATCGCGAATGCACTCACATTCTTGTGCGTCGCCAACCAGCCGCTTCTGATTTACGAATGGTGCTTGCAGTTTCTCGCGTTGTTCGTGATTTAGAACGCATGGGCGATGAAGCCGCTAAAATTGCTATTCACGCTTTAGAAGTTGCGAACGGTAACCAAGCTGGCTCTAAGATGTGTAATCAATCTATTCGTCACATGGGCAATGCCGTTATTGAGATGATTTCAGAGGCGCTTGATGCATTTGCTCGTCACGATATTGAAGGTGCAATCAATGTAGTGCGCAGTGATAAAATGGTAGATGAGCAGTATGCTTCGGCTATTCGTGAATTAAGTACTTATATGATGGAAGATCCTCGCTCTATTGGCCAGGCAATTAACATCTTATGGATCTTACGCGCAATTGAACGTATTGGTGATCATGCTCGTAATATTTGCGAACAGGTTATTTACCTGGTGAGTGGTGCGGATGTCCGACATAGCTCCCTTTCTGAAATGGAAGAGCAAGCACAGATTGATCCTCAGGCTAACACCTAAGNACTCACTGCACTTAATAGCCACTGCTTTAAAAGAGCTAAGGTCAAATAGCACAAAGCCCACTTTATAGTGGGCTTTGTGCTATTTGAGATAGTAGTTAACATCGTCACTGTTATTTAATAATTATGAGATAAGCTATAACTGAATATAAAATAAATCCGATTTTTATTTGGTTTAATGTAAAATTAATTAAACTTTAAAAAAATTGAAATATTACTGTAATGATGTCATATTTTTGTAACATTCGTGAAACATAATCAACTCGAAATTTAAAGCAACGTTGAATGTAGCTTTATAAAAATAACTAGTGAGAGATTAAAATGAAAAAGACAGCACTTTCTTTAGCCATCGCAGCCGTATTNCCAGCTTTCGCCAATGCAGAAAAAGTTGAAGTTGAAATGCCTAGCTTCTACGGTAAAGTGAATGTATCTGTACAAAACACTCAAGAAGGTGACGACAGCATCTCTGAGNTTGTTTCTAANGCTTCTCGCTTAGGTGTTAAAGGTAANATNGNACTNAANCATGGNNTAGAAGGTATNTACNANCTTGAATATGAAACTCANGTTGATGANGGCGATAAANGNGGCCAAACATTCNGCTCAGCGNAATATCTTTGCTGGNNTTAAAGGTGGCTTTGGTCAANTNATNGNNGGTAANTTNGATACNCCATTTAAGAAAGCNCANAANAAAATNGACCTTTTNAACGACCTTGAAGGTGATATCAAAAGNGCNATTTCAGCNCATGACAATCGNACANCAAATACNNTNCANTACAGCACNCCTAANATGNCTGGCTTAGTNGCNACNGTTGCTCATATTGCNTCTGAANANGAAACAGTAAACGANGGTACTTCAAGCTCGTTAACCTTCACTCAAAAGAATGTNTATGCNGCTATTGCTTATGATACNGANGTAGAATNNAGATACAGATGNATTACGNCTTGTCGCTCANTANTCAATGNCNGATTTCACNGTGGGTGCTTTGTGGGAACAAGATAATACTGACGGTTCTGATAACGATAAAGAAGGTTGGGTTTACTCAGCGTCTTATAAGTTGAATTCAGATGTTAAATTGAAAGCTCAGTATGGCGAATCCGACATCGTAGATGATAACGCTAAAACTTACAGCTTAGGTGCTGATTATAAGTTAGGTTCAGGTGCTAAAGCTTACGCATTTGTTACTGACGAAACTTATGATAAAAATCTAAAAAACCAAAGCAAGCAGTACTACGGTGTTGGCTTAGAATATAAATTCTAATTCGATAATATACGGTTAGTATATTCGTATAATAAAAAACGCCTCTGGTTGAACAAACCAGAGGCGTTTTTTTATGCCTGAATTTAACGATTTTTTAATGGCTTATATAACAGCCCTAAATCTAATCCAGCTTATACATCTATATCATGAAGATACATGATCGTGCGCGAGATTATTCACTGCCTTTAATACGGATGCGTTCAGCAGGTATCACAAAACTAAAGCGGCTTCCTTTTCCTACCGTTGATTCAATCTTTAATTGAGCATCATGATGCTCAAGTGCATGACGAACAATCGCTAAACCTAAACCCGAACCTCCCACCGTTGATTCACGTGATTCATCTACGCGATAAAAACGTTCCGTAAGACGAGATAAATGATTAGGGGCAATACCATCGCCTTGATCCGTAATTGCAATTTCAAGCCCTTTACTAGAAGAATGCACACCAATTTTTATCTGCGCAGCCTTTCCTTCTTTTCTTCCATATTTAATGGCATTCGTCAGTAAATTAGTAAGCACTGAATGTATTTCTTCAGAGAAACCAAGTACTTCTATATTGGAAGTACATTCACATTCAATATTAGCCTCAGGAATTTTTTCACCTGTTAATGATTTTGGTATATAACCTCGCAATTGGTCGATACCCATCGCACATAATGATTGAAACTCGAACCAATCACTGCCTATGCCAGCATTATTACTTTCTAATTTTGACAAGTGCAGCAAATCATTAACCAAACTTTTCATACGATCACTTTGTTCACCCATTTGGCGAATTGCTCGCATGACGCCTGGATTTACATCCGCATCCGCTAACATCTCTAAATAACCACTAATCACAGTCAAAGGTGTTCTTAATTCATGAGATACATCAGCAATAAAATGCTGCCTCATTTGCTCAACACGCTGACGTTCAGTGACATCTCGAATAATGATGACTTTCTGGTCAACACCAAATTGGGTAACCTGAATTTGTACAATAAGATTATTTCGGTAGGGACTTTTAAACTCAATGACCTCTCGATAATCACCTTTTTTAAAATATTTAACAAAACTTGGTGTACGAAGAAGATTGGTTATATGCTGGCCTTTATCAGTATCTACTCGAAGCCCTAATAAATGAGAGGAAGCACGATTAAAAGAGGTGATAAAACCTGCTTGATTTGTGATCAAAATACCATCATTTAAAGATTCGATACCTTGGGTAATACGCTTAAGTTGCTTTTTATGCTTCTTAATAGTTTTATTCAAAAATCGTTCACGTCGAGTGATTACATCAACACTGTATCCGACTAAGCCACTATCTATAGGTGCTGGCCCTTGCTTGTTACTCCAAAGAAAAAGCTCATTTAAACGCTTCAACATAAGTACCTGAGAAACAACAAGACCAATCAAAGCCCCCCAAAAAGGCTTATCAAACGTCATTCCTGCAGCACTCGATATCGCTACAATCGTTACTATGCGTAAAAGCTCACGCTGCCAAGCTATTTGTTGCAAAACCTACACCTTTAATATTTAAGAATAGCTAAGGACCTATTCTTCTTTAAGTCCTTCGACAGAAAAACGGTAGCCAGCGCCACGCACTGTTTGGATCATAGAGTCATGATTCAATCTTGAAATACTTTTACGTAAACGACGAATATGCACATCAACCGTTCTATCTTCTATATAGACATTACCACCCCAGACACGGTCAAGTAGCTGCTCTCTTGAGTATACTCGATCAGGGTGTAACATGAAAAATTCTAATAGCTTAAACTCAAGAGGACCGAGATTAATCTCTTCTTTAGCTAGCTGAACTTTTTTAGCCGATCTATCGAGTACAAGCTGACCCGCCGTTAAGCCCTTACCTTCAATGTCTGCATTTCCTCTACGTAGTACTGCTTTAATTCGTGCAAGTAATTCACGTGGTGAAAAAGGCTTAACAACGTAATCATCTATACCAGCATCAAAACCATTAATTTTGTCGTCTTCATCCGATTTAGCCGTTAATAAAATAATGGGAATCTCGGCAGTATTCTCTTCTCGCTTCAAACGCTTAGCGAGTTCAAGTCCTGTCATCATTGGCATCATCCAATCTGCCAATATCAAATCCGGTGCGTCATCTAATACCATTTGATAGGCAATCTGACCATTTGCTGCACGCTTGGCTTGGTAGCCTGCCATCTCTAGGCTGGTCATTATCATCTCAGCAATCGCTTGCTCATCCTCTACGACTAGTATATTGGCTAGCGCCATGAAAAATCCTCTATGCTGTTAAATGTAATCATATCAATGAGATAAGCAGGCTAATAGCCCCTGCTCTAAGGTTTGTTTATTTAAAATGTCACTATGAATAATTTCAATACGACTTTGTGATAATGCTCGAGTAGGCATTTCGCTGAATACTTGATCACGCAGGTTCATTACGCGCGTGCCTTCATTTGTAATTAGCAGCCCCTTTACACGTTCAACGTTTAAAGTCATTAACCATTGGCTTAAGGTTTGATGATCAAATATTTGGTCTTGTGCAAACAGCCAGCCAATTGAAAAATAGCCCATCCCTTCATTTTCAAAAGCACAATGTGTCTGACCCTCCTCCAGTTTTACAGGTTTCATTAACTGCTCTGAGGATGTATCGGTGTTTGCATCAGAATGTTGATGGGCATGATCATGCGAATGAGAACTAGAGTGTGAATGAAGCTTATGAGCCGTAATACTTTGGCGACTCTGATCACTTTCAATATCGAGCCAAGCAAGATCAATCTGGCCATTTTCTACCCAGCCAAGCTGACTCTTTTTAGGTAACATTTTTTTTGCGAATTGATAAAAGTTCTTCTCATCAATGTCTGACGATAAATCTACTTTATTCGCAACTAATACATCAGCTAGCAAGCACTGATCATTAAAGGTCTCATGCTGCTGGTATTTAGGATTTTTCAACTGCCTAGCATCTAGCAAACAGATAGACGCTTTTAATTCTGCATAACTTCGATAGCTTTCACTGGTCAATGTGCGTATTAAGTTTTTAGGGTGCCCCAATCCTGTCGGCTCAATTAATATACGATCAGGTTGCTGCTGCGCAATAAGGCTTGATAACGCTGCTTGGAAAGGAATACCTGATACACAGCATAAACATCCTCCGGGAACTTCACTCACAGTCATTCCAGACTCGGCAGATAAAATCGCGCCGTCTATTCCAACCTCACCAAACTCATTGACTAGAACAGCCCACTTTTCATCCGCAGGCTTTTGCTTTAGAAGATGTAATATTGCCGTGGTTTTACCGACACCTAGAAAACCCATAACAATATTGATGGCAACTTTTTTCGTCATTATTTATTTATTCTTTCTATAATAAAAATCATCTCAAAAGAGACATACTGCTTTACAAAGGTGCTCTTTATAACTTACGTAAAATCACCAACGGCGGCTGTTTAATCACAGTGGTTAAACTACGATTTGCTAAAAGCGCAATCAAAAAACCTGATGAAAGAGGAATCCATAACCAATAGTTAAGATGCCAAGGATACTGCATCTGAAATAACTTCTCATACAATACCCAACAAATAACTTCAGCCCCAGCAACAGCTATTATACCGGCCAACACACCTAAAAGCATGAATTCTAGCCATTGCATTAATTGCAACTGCTGACGTTTAGCACCCAAAGTACGTAATATTGCACCTTGCTGTAAACGATCATCTAAGCTGGAGTGTAGCGCAGCCAGTAAAACTAGCACCCCTGCTAACAAGACTAAGACCAATAGATATTCAACAGCCATAGTTACTTGTCCCAGTAGGCCTTGAATTTGAACTAATACTTGGCTCATATCTAATAAAGTAATCCCTGGATAATCCCGAATTATTTGTGTGAGCTCATTGTTCTTATCTTCTGGAACATAAAAACTGGTCAAATAATTCAACGGAAGTTGCTCGACAATATCTGGTGAGAATATAATAAAGAAATTAGGTTTCAGGCTTCCCCAGTCGACTTTACGCACACTGCTAATACGAGCGGTTATTTTTTGCCCAGCAACATCAAACGTTAATTCGTCACCAATATTTAAGCCTAAGCGGCTCGATAAATTTTCAGCGATAGAAAGCTCGGATTTACTAGATTCAGGGTTAAACCACTTTCCGATAGTTACAGTATTTCCAACAGGTAAAGCATCACCGCCACTTAAAACTAAGTCTCGTTGCACAGCCGGATCTTGCGAATAACGCTGATCGTCTTTAACCGAGATATGGTTAATCGCAATTAACCGGCCCGGCACCATAGGAAAAGCCGTCGAAGTAGTAAAACCCGCTCGTTCTAAATCCTGTTGATAGTTATCAACCTGGTAGCTTTGAATATTCATAGCAAAAAAGTTAGCGCTGTCTTGAGGCAAATTCTTCTGCCAGTCTTGCAATAAATCATTCCGCACAATACCAATAATCAACATCACCATCATTGTTAGCGCAAACGCTAATATTTGAATCGATGTGCGATAACGATCACGATTTATCTGTTGCCAAGCAAACCTCATCGTCATAGAAAGCTTAGTTTTTGGTAGAATCCTGTTTGCTAGGAATAACAGCAATTGTAATAAAAAGAGAAGAATGAGTAGTACAGAAAAACCACCTAGTATAATTATCAAGGTCATTGTTAAATCTTGACTAAACCAATAATTTAACAATGACATCATAGCTAAGCCCAAACCATAAATCGCCCAGCTATTCCAAGCCATGGGTTCAAGCTCACGCCGAAGTACTCTTAACGGTGATACGCGCCCAAGACGTAGCAAAGGCGGTAGAGCAAAGCCCATTAATGTAATCGGCGCCGTTAAACTGGCAATTAACCAAGCAGATAATCCAGCACTAGGAAGTTCCGCTTCCGTATTACCTTGTTTCAAGGTAGTCGCTAATAATTCACTAAGCAGCTCTTGCCCAAAATATCCCAAGGCCAGCCCAATCACACTGGCAAATAAAGCAAGATACAGTAATTGAGACAGATAAAGCTGAGTTACATACTTGCGGCTAGCGCCCATGGTTCTTAATAAAGCACTGCTATCAAAATGATGTCGGGCATAGTCTTGTGCGGCCATTGCAATTGCAATGCCCGCTAAAATAATCGCCAACATAGATGCCAATGATAAATAACTACGAGCTTTCGCCAATGAGGCAGCTAAGGCTTGATTGTTATCGGTGAGAGATTCAAAGCGCTGATGACTCGCTAATAACGGCTCTAGATTTAATTGTAATCTTTCTAGTGCTTCAGGCATTCCAGCAACCAACATTCGATAGCTAACCCGGCTTCCAGGTTGTACTAAATTTGCGGCCGCAACATCTGCCAAGTTCATCATTAATCGAGGAGACAAGCTGTAAAAATTACCTGCTCGGTCACTCTCATTAACAATCGTTGCGCTAATCGTTAATTTAATCGCGCCAACTTCAACCTCATCCCCTAACTTGGCATTCAATAGGGCTAATAACCGCGTTTCTAACCATACATTCCCTTTACTTGGACCTTTTGTGATCGACGCATTTTCCTTTATTCCCAACTGGCCTTTTAGCGGATAAGAATTATCCACCGCTTTTACTGCAGCGAGTGCCATGTCTTGATTTAATAATACGACACTGGGAAATTCTAAGGTCGTCGCAGTTTTAAGGCCGAGATCAGCCGCTTGCTGATACCAGTCTTGGGGAATCGCCTCGCGGGAACGAATGCGTAAATCAGCACCGAGTAATTCAGTGCTTTTATTAAGCATAGCGCTATCTAACCGCTGGCTGAATACACTGATAATCGTTGCCGAAGTCACTGCCAAAATGAGTGCTAACAGGATGACGGTCATTTTACCCGCCCGAGTTTCCGCCATCAGCAGCCTTAAACTCAACAACAGCAATTGTGCTTTATTTTTCATCAGCTAAGTCCTGCTGCTCACCGTCTATACGCTGTTCATCCTTAAAAATAGTTCCGTCATGAATTTGAATACTGCGCTGGCAACGCTGAGCTAAATGTTCGTCATGAGTAACTAAAATTAAGCTGGTTTTATTTTGCTGATTTAATTCGAATAACAGATCAATAATTTGCTTGCCTGTATTACGATCTAGATTACCTGTTGGTTCATCAGCAAATAAAACGTTAGGTTCACACGCAAACGCACGTGCAATAGCTACACGTTGCTGCTCACCTCCCGAAAGCTGAGTCGGATAATGCTCAACGCGCTGGCTTAATCCCACTTTATCCAGCCATTGCTTAGCAAGCGCTTGGCATTGCTTCAATGAGTAACGATTACTCATTTCTAACGGTAGGCGCACATTCTCTAAAGCGGTTAATGCTGGTAATAATTGAAAGTTCTGAAAAACAAAACCTACGCCATCTGCTCGTACCGCTGCACGCTGATCTTCATCTAACTGATGCAAAGGCTGGTCATTTAGCCAAACCTCTCCAGACGTTGGCTGATCCAAGCCCGCCATAATACCCAACAAGGTCGATTTACCACTACCAGAGGCACCAACAATCGCTAAACTTTCTGCGTGCTTGATCTGTAGGTCTAAGCCTTGCAGAATAGTCAGGTTATCGGCGCCCGTTTTCACCTGTTTTATAACATTTTTCAGACTTAATAAAGGAGCTTGAAGCTCATGTTCAACCTTAGAGTTCATCGTATACATTACCTAGTCACGGTTACACTGTTCTTAATACTTAGTTTGAGCTTACCTCAAGCCCAAGCTCAGGAAAATAGCCCATCTGAGCAATACACTATTCTAATAATGGGCGATAGCATCAGCGCTGGCTTTGGTATCGATAAACAAAAGGGCTGGGTTGCCTTACTAGAACAAGCATTGGCAAAAGAAAATACTCAATACAGCATTATTAATGCCAGCATCAGTGGTGAAACTAGCAGTGGGGGGGCGAATAGAATCACTAAACTTCTCAAACAACACCAGCCCAACTTAGTTATCATTGAACTTGGGGGGAACGACGGTTTACGCGGTAGCCCAATTAAACTTATCAAACAAAATTTGAGCTATATGGTACAGCAAAGTAAACAATCAAACTCTGATGTTTTATTATTAGGCATGCGCATTCCACCAAATTATGGTCAGACGTATAGTCAAATGTTTGCAGATCAGTATTCACAAATCGCCAATGAACAAGGTGTAGCCTCAGTGCCCTTTTTACTGAAGGGTATTGCAGGTGTTGATGGGATGATGCAAGCTGATGGTATTCACCCAACAGAAGCAGCACAGACAATCATGCTTAAGTTGGTGCAAAAAGGCATAAAAAATATAAAAATAATAAGCCAAGCTCACTAGATATCAATTATAGCGACTATACTTTGCTAGACGAGCAAGCATAGAGAGATGCGAATTTGTGAAGTGCCTAAAATCGCTACAAACCTTATTATCCAGAAGTACCATACGTAGAACCCTTTGTGCGTCATGGGGGCTTTTAATACTTACATTTGTAATGTATTCAGCTCATGCGTGGTTACAAGCTTCAGATCGCCTGCTGACTAACTTAGAAAGCCTAAGTCAGCTCATCATGATCAATACTCAGCAACAAGCCCACAAGCTATATATTGACCTTAATAGCCTAGAAAATGAACTACAAAACAATAACTCTAATTTACGTAACATAAAGCACACAAAGCAAATAGGTTATGACTATATTTTCTTGACTAATACCCAAGGAAAGATAATCACATCAACTTTTAACGATGAAATTACTTTTCAATTCAATTTAACGAAACCACTCTTTTCAGCCGAAACCTTGCAGCACCTATTATCCAAGAAGGGAGTTAGCTTTGCCCCAACAATTAGCCTAGGCGATTCCAATAGCAGTCAATATTTACCTATTTGCAAGGTGATAAAAAATCCAACTTCCCCCCTTTTATGTTTAGCCATCTCAATTGAAAATAAAGTATTTAATTGGCACGCTTTCAACCATGCTCATAACACGGCGATAAGAATTATATCGGGAGATTACAAACTTCTTTATGCTGATCCATTGCCCATGCATAAACGATCCTTATTAGGGAAAAAGATTCAAACACAGCTCATTGACCAAGAGCTTCGCGCTGACAGAATACGACAACAAGGCAGCGATCGCTTTTACAATCAAATTGGCTTAGATAATATCCGGCGCTTAGGCGTTATTCGATATTTAGAAGAGCAAAACTTATTTATTATACTTTCGACGCCTATCACACAAAAAATAATAGCTTGGCTGAAACAAATATCTATTCCATTTATTATGCTGCTTGCGTTTCTTGCCGTGAACTACATTTTTGTAAATGTCTCCATTCGTTTATCTAAACAACTTAAAGAGAATAAGCGATTAAATGAAATAAACAATTTAGAGCAAAAGAATACCCTGCAGCTACTCACCTCTAATTTACCCGGTATTATTTACCGCGTGCGAATACCAGATTATAAAGTTCTTTTTATTACCGAAGGCTGTCACGAGCTTCTTGGCTACTCTGCCAATGTTTATTTATCGGGGCAAAAAACGCCTTTTGATGATATTCATGAAGATGACCAAGAATTACTCGTAAAACATGCTAATAGCATGAATGGCCAGCAGCCTAGATATGAGCATATATTCCGTATTAATAACCCCAACGGCGAAGTCAAATGGGTGATGGATAGAGGTCGTGCCATTAAACAGCCCGATAACAATAGCGATAAAAACAGCCATGGCTATTTAGAAGGTATTTTAGTCGACATCACTGAACATATGCATTCTCAACAACAAGTTGAGTATTTAGCCACAAGAGATCCTTTAACCGAGCTGGCCAACCGATATCTGTTTAATGACGAACTTGTAAATCATATTGATCGCCATCGTGATAATACTAGCATCGCATTATTATTTATTGATCTTGATAGATTCAAAACCATTAATGATTCTTTGGGACATCAAGTTGGAGATCGATTACTAAAGGTTGTTGCTCAACGTTTAACAGATTGTGTTGATGATAATGATGTACTTGCACGCTTGGGTGGCGATGAATTCATGATTATGATGAAAAATCCTTCAAATATAGATGCCGTTAAAAAACTTGCCGAATCAATAAATACTGCAATTAATAAAAGTTACGAAATCGATTATTACAAGCTCAATACAAGCTGCAGTATTGGTATCAGCATGTACCCACAAAATTCCTCAGAGTCTCATATTTTATTACGTGATGCAGATACCGCAATGTACAGTGCAAAAGCGAAAGGCGGAAATAGTTATCAGTTTTATACTGACGAGATGAATCAAAAAGTTAATTCTCGCTTAACAATTGAAAATGAATTGCGTCGAGCAATTCAAGAAAACGAATTTGAAGTTCACTATCAACCACAGGTTAATTTACACACAGGTAAACTTGAAGGTGCTGAAGCCTTAATACGCTGGGTTCACCCAACAGCAGGCCTAGTTTCACCGATTGAATTTATACCCATCGCTGAAGAAACAGGATTAATTAAAGACATCGGTGATTGGGTGCTTGATCAAGCATGCAATACATTTCAAAAATGGAATCTAGAGGCAGGGCTCAATTTAACTGTCGCTGTTAATGTATCAGCAGTTCAACTAAATGATGAGTTTGTTTCTAGAGTACAAGAGATTATTAAAGACTCAGGGTTTAGCAGCGATTACCTAGAATTAGAAATTACTGAAAGTATGCTAATGGATAATGTTAAAGAGAATGTTCGTATTCTTGAAAATATAAGCCAACAAGGTGTTCGTTTTGCAATGGATGATTTCGGAACAGGATACTCCTCTCTTAGCTATCTAAGACAATTCCCTATAAACAAACTCAAAATTGACCGCTCATTTGTTAATGATATTACCGATGATAGCGATGATGAGGCCATTATTAGAGCAATTATTGCAATGGGCCAAACACTCAAACTTCAGGTTATTGCGGAAGGAGTCGAAAACCAACAACAACTCTCATTACTACAATCTATGGGATGCGATAGCTATCAAGGCTATTACTTTAGTAAGCCATTAACAGTAGCTGATTTCTATAAAACATATATTCAATCAGCTACTGAAGATTCATAAATCAAACAAGCTACTGAAACTAATCCTGCAGTAGCTGATTGTTGTTATTATGAACATCTTTAGCCTGTTTCCGAATACGATCAAATATTTCCTGAACGCTTGGCTGATCATTAATCAAGCCCTGAGTTTGGCCAATAAATTGCACACCTTTTTTATAGTCCCCATCAACCGTCGCAGCCTTTAATCGCGGCACAGCCGCACCAAAATATGCCAACAGTTTTACCTGGTTAACCATCGCCAGCATTCCGATCAGAACTTTCCAAATCGGCTGATTGACCATTGCTGCAGCTTTCATTGCTTCTATACAAGCGAGAAAGAAATTCATCGGCTTTTTAGTCGCCTTTACACCCTCTGGCGTATTCATTACTCGTGCATAAATTCCATCAAAGTTTTTAGAATAAATCGTATCTTGCTCTGTTTTTCTCACAACAGCATCTTTCATATTTTGATGCAGTGGACTATCAGAACTTGTTGCTAAACGCGACCCCATGGCAACGCCTGCGGCGCCTAAAGAAAATGCAGCCATCAAGCCTTGCCCATCGGCAAAACCGCCTGTCGCGATAACAGGAATATTCACAGCTCGGCTAATGGCAGGAACCAACACCAATGAAGTAACATCACCACCGTGAGCTGCTGCCTCATGTCCTGTTACTAATAAGGCATCAGCACCGCTTTTTTGGGCAGATATCGCATGTTTTTCCGTAACAACCGTCGCTATAACTTTCGCACCATAGGCATGCGCACGCTCAATCAACTTATCGCCTTTACCCAGAGAAAAGTTAATAACAGGGACTTTCTCTTCAATCGCCACATCCGCATTAGCTTCCGAACCAGGCATCAATAATGTAATTCCAATACCAAAAGGCTTATCCGTTAGCTGTCGAATTCTAACAATAGCTTCCTTCGTTTCCTCGGGAGTTAATGGGCCGCTGGCCAGAATACCCAGACCACCAGCATTAGAAACAGCTGCAACAAGTTCTGGCGTTGAAATCCAGCTCATTCCTGGTAATAAAATCGGCATATCGATGCCTAATAATTCAGTAATAGCAGTTTTCACAGTAGCCTCAAGATCAAAAAATGATGCACACTTTACCGATTATCGCGAAATTAGGCTAGATTAAGGCTAAATAAATTGATGTGTAGGAAGGAAAGATGGAGGAAATAGAGCTCTAACGGTTTTGCTGAATATAATTTAAAAACATTTGCTGGCGTTGCTGAGGATTCATTGTACGCATTTGCTGTACTTGTATCTCACGCTGAGCCGAAGGCTCAGGATTACCTGACTGAGTCGCCGCTGCTTGATTAACTGATTGATAAAACTGATCAAGAGCATGCCTTTGCTCTGGGCGCTGATTACTCCACTCAATATGGTTTGATTTAGAATTACGTGAAAATTCAGACAAATCAGTTACCGCCTGGAATGATTTCGTCATATCAGCAGCAGTAAAACTACTGAGAAAAACACTCATAATGGCAGTAATAAAAAATCGCATAATCGCGCTTACTCAAAAATTATTTAAAGTCGTCAAATCAAATATTTGAAATAAACTAACTGGAATATAGTCTACTAAGTTTAGCTAAAATGTCACGCCACGAACCGTAAATGCTCGGTAAATATTAAACATACTTTTTGCAACAACATTATTTAATATTTATTTAAATAACAGCTTATTTCTAAACCACCTTCTGGGTGATTTTGAATATTCATATGACCGCCAAAACTTTCAATGACTCTATTCGCAATCGCCATACCCAAACCATAACCTCGGCTACCCACATTATTTTGCTTAACATTTTGATTAATACGCTCGCGAGATTGCTCTGCACGATAAAAAGGCTTAGTTAGATTTGGAATATGCTCTTCTGGAACACCTGGCCCATGATCTCTGATAACAAGCGCAAATGTATGATCAACAGATCTGATCGTAATCTCTACTTTTGTACCTTTATGAGTATGTAATAAAGCATTGCGAATAAGATTTTCTATCGCAGAGCCCAATAATTTATCATTGGCCATCACCAAGCAATTTTTTTCCTGGTAATCTATTGTGATATTTTCAGATTGCTGCTCAAAATGTGCATCCTGAACAACTTGTCTCACAACCTGAATAAGATCAGTAGCCTGCCACTGCTCTGGGTGACGTTCAACATCCAGCTTAGCTAGGAGTAAAATTTCAGCAATCATCTCATTGATTCGATTGGTTTCAAGATCAATCCGATCTAAGTTTTCTATTACCGGCCCTTCAGCATCCATTCTTGCTAATTCATTTGCAATCTGAAGACGCGCTAAAGGCGAGCGTAATTCATGGGAAATATCACGCAACAAACCTTTCTGATCAGCAAGTAAGGTCTGAATTCGATCAGCCATCACGTCAAACTCACGGCTCAGATCACCAATTTCATCTTTACGCTGATTTAAGGAATAGCCAGAACGAGCACTCAAATCACCACCAGCAATTGCCTTAACCGTTCTCTGTAACTTTTGCAGAGGCCAAGATAAATAACCAGACAGTAAAAAACCAATACCCGCAAAAAAAATGATGCCGACACTCAGACCCAAGTAGATATAGCTTTCGACATCTAACACAGCAAAAGGATGCAGAAATTCAACCACTAGCAAGTAAAACTCACCATCAAAAGAGGTTAAAGGTGCTTTAACTAATATTTCACTACGATTAAGGGGTTGAACTTTAACGTGAAGCTCATTAACAGAAAATGCATAATCAATGACAGCTTTAGGGAGTTCACTTCCCAGAATACTGACGCCACGATTATCAAAAACATAAGCGTTTACATTAGGGTGGGCTTCAAAGGTGAGCAACCATTCAATTAATAATGGTTCTCCTCCGCGCTGCAGCATAAGCTCGGCAGAGGATATGTAACCCTCTGTCGGGGCAGTTATGTTATTAGTTTCATTAGACAATTGCCGATAAAAAACAGCATAAGCAAGCGTTACCAGAATCGCTAATACACTGGTCAAGATAAAAGCAGAATAAACCTTCCAATAAATACCACGCAAATTAAACATCAAGTAGTATTAAGCCTGCGCAGTAACATACATATAACCAACACCACGAATTGTTTTAATTCGGGCTTGGCCATCATCATGAACACCCAACTTCTTACGAAGGTTACTCAAGTGCATATCTAAGCTACGATCAAATAAGGTTAATGATCGCGACATAGCCTCTTCAGCTAACTGATTTTTTTCAACAACTGTACCCAAATGAGAAACCAAAGTATTTAAAATATTATATTCAGTAACGGTAAGTTCAAGGAGTTCATTATTTTTCAAAACATGATGCTGACTATGATCGATCTCAAGTTCATCAATGCGAATCACATCAGAGTTTTTAGTGGTCGGTTCCGACTGAGCGCGGCGAAATACAGCCCGCAAACGGGCAATCAGCTCTCTCGGGTTGCAGGGTTTTGGCAAATAATCATCTGCCCCTATTTCAAGGCCAACAATTCGATCCATTTCATCGCCCTTAGCAGTCAGCATAACAACGGGTAACTGACTCTTTTTACGCAACTCAGTTAGAACCTCTAACCCTGTCATCCCTGGCATCATAACGTCCAATACCATTGCATCATAAGGGTATGTGAACGCTTGTCGTAAACCATCAGCCCCTGTATGGACTTGATCAACTTCAATGCCTTCGCGCTGTAGATATCGAACCAACAACTCACAAAGTTCTTGATCATCATCCACTAATAAAATTTTCATTATTTCCTGCCTAGCAATTCCTTTGTTCCATTAAATAATGATCCAGAGTTATTGCAATAGATATTTACACTTTCTAAACACTTAAAGCTAAAAGATCGTTCACAGGTCTCAAATAATCGTAGGCTTAATCTAACCGCCCATGCTGAACCACGAAGGCTATTGCTTCTTTAACTGAATCCTCAACTTTGGTTTTAACCTCATTTAACTCGTTCGGTGACATATAAAATGCCATATCGACTTCATAACGATAATATTTTGGTGGCAGTCTATTTAATGCTACGCACGCAACATCAGCCATAAAGTCTAAACTAGGTTCTTTAGGCTGATCTGCCAACTGTCGATGTATTTCTTGTGCTACAACTTGCTCATAGTAGTTGTTTATGTGATTAACAATTGCCATACAATATTTCCTCTGTCTTATCCTTTCACTCTAGACCATCTAGGCTTGAACGTGGATGAGTAACAGAAGAAAATTACTTTTTAGCCAATAACTCGTCTATCTTGCCTTCTAAAGACGATATCTTCTCTTGGAGTTTTTCTAATTTCTGACTGTTTTCAATCTCTTTAGCGGTTAACTTATTTTCTGATTCAGAAAGAAAAAATGCAGAAAAGCTTGCCGTAAGCATTGAAAACAATGCAATACCTAACAAGATCAAAAAACCAGCAAAGATTCTACCGATCGTAGTTACCGGTACAATATCTCCATAGCCCACTGTCGTGACAGTGACCCAAGCCCACCAAATACCGTCCAGAGGTGTTTCTATACCTGGATCAACCGTTGCCATGATTGTTCCTGCAAAAACAACAACGAGAAAACTGACCATAAGGGTCGTGCCAAGGTTGTTATGACTTAAAATTTTTCTCGCCGAGTTAGACATGCTAAATAACATCGAAAACAAAACTAATAAACGCAGAATCCTGAAACCCCCTGCCATGGGAAAGACATCCCAAAGCCAAGGCAAGCCCCAGATAATAATCACCAAACCGCCCCAATTATTCTTTAAAAAAGCAGATTTATTATCAACCAGTAAACTCAATACTAGAATTTCAATGACAAAAAAGCCCCAAATTATCCAGTCACTGTAAAGTGTTAATAATGGCGCCATTCCCTTAACATCAATATACCATTCCAGAATTATCCAAAAAGCAATCAGGATCATTGGCCATTCGAATAACCTTCCCACCTTGATCGCACGTCGGTTTTCATGGCTATCAACACCTGACAACCCAAAGAATCCTGCTAAATGGTTCTTCATAAAGCTAGCCTCCTTATACAAATAACTTCCCTAACGAGACTGCAGCTAATGACGATATTCATAACCCTCAACTTCAACTAGTAAATACTTGGATCAATTTCAATTTGCTGAACCGCACCAGTCCAACCATCAAAGCCACCAGCTAACATCTCTACATGAGTAAAACCCATTTGCTTTAAGGTCAATGCAGCTAATGTACTGCGTCCACCATTTTTACAATAAATCAAAATTGGCTGCTGTGGGTCCATTAGGTCAGGGTGGTTAGCCACCTTAAACTCAAGTACTCCACGTGGCACGTTAATCGCCTTGGGTAAATGCCCAGCCTGAAATTCGGCAGTCTCTCTAACATCCAGAACGACAACCTCCTGGGTCAGCATTTCTTCCGCTCTCTCAGTATCGATAACCGTAATCTGGCTTGCAGCTTCCGCCAACATATTCTCACGCGTTAATATTTTGCTATTCATAACATTCTCTCTATATAACTACCTAGTTATTAGCTAGGATAGCAAGCTTAGCGAGCCAGTAAATAGATACATCTCATCTTTTATGGCCAATTAGATCTTTATTGATATTTTACATTGTAAATATTAACTATGTGACATAATGTATCTAGTGTCTACTTGCCTTGGTTTGGCTGCTCGTCAGATAACTTTATCAGACCTAAGCAGCCTTCAATCAAGCAGCTCTGCAATTAAGGTTTATACTTAATAGAACACGATAAAATTTATTATCTCACCCTTGGACAGCAAGCATGGAAAAGCGCGAACACCCTCGATTTGAAAGTCACGTTGAAGCTAAACTTATATCTACAGATGGTTCTAGTTATACCTGTTATATTTCAGATTTCTCCCAAGAAGGTTTACGCGTTCACTGGCCTGAAGATGTAAATTTAAATATTCGTACGGAAGACACTCTGCAATTATATTTAACTATAGAAGAGACTCCCTTAAATATCTCTGTCATCTGTTTATATCAAAAAGATAACCAAGCAGGATTTAGGCTATCACACGCTGATGACAGCATATTCCTCAAATTGCAGGGAATAAATCAAGCTTCGCGCAACAGCGGGGGGCTATCAGATGACAAAAAGCGTGAATATAAAAATTTATTCACCCAGCGCGTTAAAGAAAGCAGCGAAGGCATTATTAAGCAATGGCATAGCGAAACACTGGAAGAACTTTTTTCTCATGCGAATAAAGCGCTCAACAACGCCGATCAGCAAACCTTTTTTAGCGCTGAAAAGCTCATAAAAGATGAAAAAAGCAATATACAAAGTCGATTCATCCGTTCAATTGGAGAGCAGCTAAACTGTTGGCTTGAGAATAAACCTCAGATAACCAATCGTGTTGAACAAGAAGATAAAGAAAACCAAAGTTTATCGTTAGTACAACAAGATGAGTTTGAAGATTGGTTGCTTGCAAAAGTGACAAGTACGCATTTGCAGTCTCGCCTAAGCCATGGCTCATTTGAAGTGCGCCAGCTCTTAGATATGATATCTGACGCAAAACCAGAGCATTGCTTTAACCCTCTTAACGCCAATATTATTACAGAAGCTTTTCGTGCTTCTATCGAAGCCTATAATTTCGAAAGTAACATACGACAAGTTGTTTTTGATGTCTTCGAACAAGTTGCAGGTCATCAATTACAAGCCGTCTATCAATGGTTGATAAAGCTTATCGATATACCTTTGGCCTTTCGCCATCGTCCAGTGCGAGCAATTAGCCGCCCTTCTCCTATTTCTCGTGAAGCAAGTAATGATGAAAACGAAGAATCGATAACAGCCTCTGAGCCTCAAATCCTGCCTAACAATGGAGAGCAGATATTACCAGCTCAAAATTTAACACCAGCACAGCCACTTGGAGGAGCTAACTATTTACCTCCTTCGAATACAGGATCAATGCAATCGTTTCGCCAGCACCAAGCCGAAGCTCAGCAAGCATTTAGCAACATTCAGAATCTATTATCATTACGTTATCAGCGCATAGAAAACGGCTCTACCAGCGCAGAAGTTGAATCAGAACTTACTCAACCAAGTATGCCCGTTGCTGACCATAAACAAGTTCAAACTGCATTGCAGCAATTATGGCAGGAGTCAAATACCCGCGTAGGAAACGTACGCCAAGACCTAGAACAAGCACTCGCAAATTCGGAAATAGGACTACCCTTAGAAAACCGTGAAGCGCTCGATACTTTAGAGCACGTTACTCAGAACCTAGTGGGTAGCGAACAGATATCAGATTTCATTAAGCCCTTTATTGAAGAGCTTGAGCAGCCGTTATCAATAATGATGTTGAATGATCCAAGCATGATGTTCAATCCACATCACCCTGGTCGTGTTGCATTGAATTCCATTTCAAAACTTGGCCGTATGACAACAACTGGTCAAGATAAAGTCAGTGAACAACTCGCATCTCTTCTAAAAAATATTGATAGCACCAGTAGTTCTGAGGATTTAGAAGCTCAATTAGCTAGCTTACAAGCTGGCGTTAATACGATGCTATTAGAAGCTCAACGCCGAGCAAAAATGAATGCAGACCGAGTTGCTCAGGCAGCTGAGGGTGAGCACAAAGTTGAGCAAGCCCGTGAGAAAATCACACGCCTCATCAACAAAGATACAGCAGGGAAAACCTTACCTGCCATCGTTATGGAGTGGCTTGAAGAAGGCTGGAAGCCTTTATTAACACTCACTTATTTACGTGAGACTTCAGAAAGTAAACGTTTCCGCGGGGCTATCAAGCTATATCGACAAGTTTTATCGTTATTTAACGACTCAAATTCTGGACGTAATGAACTATTCGATCGCTTTAAACCTTTAATCAATTTAATGCGCGGCGAACTTGATCTACTCAATGGTATCAGCCCAGACCATAGCCATTGGCATGATGAAATATTAAAAGTAGCAGAACAGCACCTAAAAATAGGCCAAGTTGAGCAAGTTGTTGAAGTACCAGAACACGTAGAAGAAGAGAAACCTTCCCTTGAAGGCAAAGGCGTTCGTAGAGCGCTTAATCTACAAGTGGGTGATTGGCTACTGCTTGTAGAACAAGATCAAAATGTCTCTGTTGTTTGGGTCGCAGAAGATGGATCCAAGTTTGCTTGTGTGAATCACAGCGGTATGAAAGTCGTCGATTTCACCCTTGAAAAGCTAGCAGCAGCATTAGAAGATGGCAGTGTGAAACGCTTGTACGAACAAGAAGAGTCCGCCGTAGATCAAAGCTTAGATGCTCTCGTACAACAAATTTATAGCGATCTATCTGCTCAAGCCAATACTGACGCTTTAACCCAAATTAGTACACGCCAGCACTTTATGCGTTACTTAAAAGAAGAGGCAGCTAAGTCTCATCGTTCAAACTTAACCCACACTCTTTGCTTGATCGATATCGACCAATTTAAGCTCATCAATAGTGATTATGGTGTTGAAGGTGGGGATGAATGCCTTAAGGCGGTTGCTCATCAATTAGCGACTTTTACAGACAGCAAGGCAGATTGTGCGCGAATGGGCAGCAACGAATTCGCTATTTTATTCCAACACTCAGAGCTTGACCAAGGCGAAGCAAAAGCCAGAGAACTTAAGCTCTTATTAGAAGGAATGGATATCGAAAGTGGGGACAACAAGTTCCGTATCCATTTAAGCATGGGGGTATCTGAACTTAGCTTCCAAATTGCCAACGAATTGGATCTCGTAGAATTTGCCGAATCAGCCTGTTTGCTCGCCAAAGAAAAAGGTGGCAGTCGAGTTTATCGCTATATCGAAGATGATAGTGCACGCATAAAGCGTGATGAATTCATGTCTTGGGCAAACAAACTAAATCAAGCACTTGATTCCAACCAATTACATTTACTATGTTTGCCAGTAACTGCTATACAAGAAGCAGAAAAAAAATTACAACAGTTCGAAGTCATTATCAGTATTGAAGATGAAAGCGGTACACAAATACCACCGTTAGAGTATTTGCAAGCTGCTGAGCATTACAGCCGTATGCACTTGGTTGATCGCTGGACGTTAGAGCAATTAATTAAATGGATGGGCACACATAAAAACGAAGTCGCTAAAGTCGATCGTTTTATGCTAAAACTTTCTGGCTATTCAATGAATGACGATTCGTTATTAGCTTTCATCTTTGAGCAAGCTAGCGAGCATGAGATTCCTGTAAACAAGCTCTGTTTCGAATTAAATGAAACCTCTGCGATTCAAAATATTGAAGATGCTGCTGACTTCATGCACGAAATGCGAAGCCTAGGCTGTGAGTTCACGCTATCAGATTTCGGTACAGGGCAGTCATCTTTTGATTACTTAAAACAACTACCCGTTAATTATGTAAAAATAGACCATACCTTTATTGCAGAATTGGTCACCAGCTCTGCTGACTACGCAATGGTTAAATCCATTCACGAAATTGCTCATTTTATGGCCAAGAAAACCATTGCTGAGCAAGTAAATGATGAAGATACCCTCAATATACTGCGCAGTATTGGAATTGATTTAGCAATGGGCGGAGAGCTGAATAAAGTAATAGCTCTCGATCAGCTATCCCCTTCTTTAAACTAACTTATTGTTCATCCCTCTCATCGATGACATTGCGGTGGTTTTATTTAAGACTACCGCACAAGAGACTGGTTAAAATGTCACAATAAGCAGTGTACAATTCATTTCTCATTTTTTGTCTTAGAATTCTCATGAACAGATTATTAATAATCATTGCTATTATTAGCATTCAGGCTTGCTCAATCGGCAACCTTCCGCAAAACTTATCTCGTTCAATGATGAACCAAGAAGACCCTGAATTAGTCCGTACTGCAGCACCTGCCTATCTATTGATGCTAGATGCGCTTGTTGCCACTTACCCAGATGAAGAAGCATTCTTAATCCCTGCAGCAAAGCTCTATGGCGCATATGCGGGCGTTTTTGCCAATGACAAAGAGCAAACTAAGCGCATGGCTAATCGCTCAAAAAGCTACGCTCAGCACGCCTTATGCGAGAATGAAGAAGACCTGTGTTTAGCCCTCGACAAAAAAATAGAAAATATTAAGACTGAACTCACTGATCTTGATGAAGATGAGTTAGTTCTTGTTTATACATACGCCGCCTCATGGGCTAGCTGGATTCAAGCTAATAGCACTGACTGGGATGCCATAGCACAGCTCCCAAAAGTTAAAGTATTATTTAACTGGGTACTCAAATACGACCCTGATTACGACAACGGCACTGCGCAAATTTATATGGGCGTCTTGGAATCACAACTCCCTCCTTCGTTAGGTGGGCGACCTGATTTAGCCAAAGCTCATTTTGACAATGCTATCAGAGCTTCCGACGGTAAGAATTTAATGGCTAAAGTATTATATGCACAGCAATACGCTCGCTTAATGTTTGAACAAGAGCTACATGACAGGCTATTAAACGAAGTGTTAGACGCAGAAGCTCAAGCTGAAGGGCTAACTCTATTGAATCAACTTGCAAAACAACAAGCCAAAGTATTACTGGCTGATTCAGAGGACTATTTTGAATAACAGGCACGTGAATAAAGAGCACGTTGAATACTTCTAACAATTAACCATTCTAACGAATTTACTTTAGAGCCAAATATTATGAGTTTTATAAAAACACTAATCGCTTCTAGCTTAATTACATTGTTTAGCAGTCAGATCATGGCAGCAACACTTAAGATTGCCACTGTTGTACCAAACGGCAGCAGCTGGATGAATGAAATGAAGGCCGCTGCAAAAGAAGTGAAGAAAAAAACCGAAGGCCGTGTAAAAATCAAATATTACCCAGGTGGTGTTATGGGTAGTGATAAAACTGTTTTACGTAAAATGCGCTCAGGCCAACTTCATGGCGGTGCAATTTCTGCGGGCTCCCTAGCGCATATTTACAATGGCGTTCAGCTATACAGCCTACCTTTTACCTTCAACAATCTTGATGAAGTTCATCATGTGCGTAAAACCTTTGATCCTATAATATCCAAAGGATTAGCGGATAAGGGCTTCCAGTTATTGGGGTTGTCGGAAGGCGGATTTGCTTACTTGATGTCAAATAAAGCTCTAACAAAAGCCGAAGACATAAAAGGCCAAAAAGTGTGGGTTCCAGAAGGCGACTTAATCGGTAATGAAATTTTTACTGTTGCTGGTATCAATCCAATAGCCTCTCCAATTTCTAACGTATATACCGGCTTGCAAACAGGCTTGCTGGATACTGTAACCATCAACCCATCTGGTGCAATTGCTTTACAATGGCATACCAAGATTAATCACATGGCTGATGAGCCATTATTACTAATCATGGGTATGTTAGTTGTCGATCAAAAAGCTTTTAAGAAGATTAAAGAAACCGACCAAGCAATTGTTAAAGACGTTATTTCATCTACTTTTAAACGCCTAGATACCTTAAATGCAGAAGGTGATATTGGCGCTCGTGCAGCACTACAGAAAAATGGTATCCAATTTGATAAGCCATCAGGTACTGAATGGAAAGAAATTGCTGACACTGCGCTTGAGAACTTAAAAGCCGTTGATGCATACCCTATTGATACCTATAACGATTTAGTACAAGCGCTAAAAGAATATCGTCAAGCCCAATAAAGCCCATTAGCCTGCTAGCATCAATAGCAGGCTATTTCCAAGACCTCAAAGATCTACCCTTTAATCTATAGCGAATGTCATTGATGCCAAATCCTACAATACAGCGTACTTTCCGCTGGCTACATCATATGGAAGACCTGCTTTTAGCATTGGTTCTTTTTATTATGCTAGCACTCGCCATTACAGATATTGCCATGCGTTTAATGACAGGAGGCAGCCTTATTTGGATTCCCCCTGTGTTACAGGTATTGGTTTTGTGGTTAGGTTTATTAGGTGCATTATTAGCCAGTCGCAGCCAAGAACATATTGCTATTGATGTTATTAGTCGCTTTGTCGGTCCATTGGGAAAAAAAGTCTGTGGTATCAGCGGTAGCTTATTCGCCGGTATCATCTGCGCAATTGTTGCGCGCTACAGTATTGATTTTATCCAGCAGTCAATTGAATACGATGATATCGCTTTTGCTCAAGTACCTGCTTGGACCTTGCAAATTATTATCCCTTTTACGTTTTCATTAATGTCAGTGCGCTTCTTTTTACATACCTTAGGTTTTATTCGTATTCCAAATTATCAGCCAAATCCAGAGCTTGATTCTGATTCAGATCCTTCTACTCAAAATCGCTCTCATCAAGGTCAGGGAGAGAATCTATAATGGCAATTCTAGTTTCTGCTGTCTTTTTATTATTGGCCCTAATGGGTGCACCCTTATTTACTGTTATTGCTGCCAGCGCTCTATGGGGATTTTTCCAACAAGACATCGGTTNAGAAGTTGTCGCAATTGAGATTTATCGCCTAACCGAAATGCCTGTACTTACCGCGATTCCTTTATTCACATTTGCAGGTTATCTGCTGGGTGAAAGTAAAGCACCGCAGCGCCTAGTCCGTATTACGGATGCATTACTCGGCTGGATGCCCGGTGGTCTTGCGATTGTCGCGCTCATCGCATGCGCACTATTTACCGCATTCACAGGTGCTTCGGGTGTAACCATCGTTGCTCTTGGCGCTCTGCTTTATCCCGCTCTTAAAAAGGCCGGCTATAAGACTAACTTCAACCTTGGACTAATTACTACATCAGGAAGCTTAGGTTTATTATTTGCACCATCACTTCCCTTAATTTTATACGGCGTAGTGGCACAACAGTTAGCGCTGGATATTCCTGTTAGCATCGATGACTTATTCTTGGCTGGAATCATTCCTGGCACATTAATGTTGGTTGCTCTTTCGATCTACAGCGCCATTCAACCAAGAGATCCTGCAGCAGTAGAAAATACGGCCAAGTTCGATGCTAAAGAAGCCATTGCCGCAATTAAAGATACCGCTTGGGAAGCACCATTGCCTTTCATCGTTTTGGGTGGAATTTATGGTGGCTTTATTGCTGTATCAGAAGCCGCTGCTATTACCGCCTTTTACGTACTGCTTGTTACCGTTGTTATTCGTCGAGAAATATCACTATCCAAGTTGCCCATCGTAATGCGCGACTCAATGAAATTGGTCGGCGCCATCATGGTCATACTTGCCGTTTCTCTAGCATCAACAAACTATATGATTGATGCAGAAATTCCAACATCCATCTTCGATTTCATTAGTGAGCATATCGATAGCCAGCTAACATTTCTGCTATTGCTTTTCTTATTCTTACTAGTGCTTGGAATGATGTTAGATATTTTCTCTGCCATCGTCATTATGGTGCCAATTATTCTACCCATCGCAATGGAGTTTGGTATCCACCCGGTACACCTTGGCATACTGTTTTTAGCCAACATGCAGCTGGGATATTTCACGCCCCCAGTAGGCATGAATTTATTTATTGCCAGTTTCCGCTTTCAAAGACCGGTTACTGAGTTATATAGGGCTACCATTCCCTTCTTCTTTATCTTGCTAACCACGGTACTGCTGATTACTTACGTGCCTTGGTTAAGTTTAGTTTTCATTAATTAACAATGTCATAAGCCCTATGTCGAAACGTAAACTTTGCAGCCATTGCGAACGCCCAATAAAAACTTGTTTATGCGATGCAATGACATGTTTAAGTTGCGACTATGAACTGATTATTTTACAAGACCCTAAAGAAGCAAAGCATGCGCTTTCCTCTGCCCCGATCTTGGCAAAATCAATCAAGGACGCTCGCTTAGTGGTTGGGGAAACGTTTAATCCTGTTGAGCTATTAGGAAATGATTGGCAAACACAGAGCTTGCTCGTATTTCCTCATCAAGAAAGTCTAACAAGCGAGCAGGCCATTGCGCGTAATTTCAAATACTTAATCCTACTGGATGGCACTTGGCGTAAAGTTGCTCGAATGATGCATATTAACGACTGGCTAACTCGCCTTCCTTGCATCGCGATAACATCGAGTAATAACAGCGAATATCAAATACGAAAATCCCCTCGTGAAGACGGCCTATCAACGATTGAAGCGACTGTTCAAGTCCTAAATCAATTACACCCAANCGATGATTTCTCTGACATCCTAAATGCTTTTAGAAAAATGATTAGTTATCAGGTCAATGCTATGGGTAAAGAAACTTTCAGCAAAAATTACCAACGCCAATAACCTGAAAGTGGTAACCTTCCGCAATGAATCAATCTGCGCGTGAAATACACAGAAGTTATGATGAACTTGGCCCTATACAAGTTCTCGATGATGGCCATAAACGTTACCTTGCCTTCGGTACGGATGACGAACAAAGCTGCCAGCTAATAAGCCAGCCTCATATATTACAGCACGAATATACCCGAGCTATTCTACTGTCGCTATTAATGGTTGAGCCTAACCACATAACTGTGATCGGTTTAGGCGGTGGAAGCTTATTAACCACTTTTCACCATCTCTTACCTGAATGCCAGTTACAAGGGGTTGAGTTGAGACGCGAAGTCGCTCGCTTAGCCCAGAAATATTTTCAACTCCCTAAGCATGACAATATAAAAATTCATATTGGCGATGGTTATAAATACCTTGAAACGACGGATAATTTTTCAGACCTGATTATTGCCGACATGTATCTTGCTGATGGAATAGATCAGCAACAGCTCTCTGCTCAGTTCATTGCGAATAGCTATCACAAACTCAATCAGGGTGGCTGGTTAGTTTTAAACTATTGGTTAGACCATAAAATGGAAGATCACTTAGCCACAGCCTTGCATCAATACTTCGATCAAATCTATATGTGTGATACTGGCGGTGGAAATTGGGTGATTTATGCAGGAAAAGTAGACATTAATACAACTATAATTAATNACTTAAAATCTAAAGGTATGTCAAAATCTGCNGGGTTTTCCTTTAATTACTTCCTGCGCAGACTAATAACCTTAGTATAAACAAGGTCATAATGAGTTATTTATTCAAATAACATGATTCCATAACTGAAACTCTGCCTATACTGAACCTATGTATAAATAAATCATAGGCAGTTATTGTGTACTCATTCGGTATAAAATTTCTTAACAATCTTAGTTTTACCCGTAAGTTTCAAGTAATTCTAATCACACTATTACTGCCCATGGTATATGCATCTGTCGTGATTTATATGGGAAGTAACCAAAAGATTGAATTAGTAACAAAAAGAATCACAGGCATTGAAACTATCAGTACTTTGAAGCCATTAAGAATTCTAGCCGCAAAACACCGAGGAAACTCTGCGCAATGGTTTGTCGGTAATAAAAACGTTGAAAAAAATATACTCTCACTAGAGCAAAAAATGTCACAAGCTTTCGAAGCAGTTGAAAGCAATATAAGCAGTAGTTTTTATCCTGACAATACACGCCAAGTATTTAAGAAACTTAAAATAGAATGGGATGCTCTTAAATTCGAGAATAATAAGAATGAGCAAGCTGGGATAAACTTTACGAAGCATAATTTATGGGTAATACATACTGATAATCTAATAAGAGATATTGCTAATCAATCAGGATTAAATCGCGACCTGAATGTCTTAACACATAAGTTAATGGAAATTACCGTATTCACCCTCCCACAGTTTCAAGAGCAATTAGGCCAACTCAGAGGTACAGGAGCTGGCGTTGCAACAAAAGGGAACTTTACCTCAAGCTCATTTGTAGCAACAAATACCCTATTTAGTGAAGTCGAAACCACAATTAAAAAAGTAGAATATGAATTTTCAACATTAAATGATATATCCCCTTCTTATGTCCCAAAGGAATTAAAACAAGCATTAGAAAGCGCTACAGAATTTAATAAAATCACAAAAGAACAGCTTTTAGATCCAGACAAACCAACAATTTCAGGAGGCGATTATTTCGCCTCCGGTACGAATGCAATTAAAGAAGTTACCACCTTATACAGTGTAATAAATGGCATTTACCAAACTGAGTTACTCGAAAGCAAAAGTGACATAGTGAATGAATTAATTTTGTCTTTTGGTGCTTTTGCAGCGCTCTTCTTAATGAGTTGCTATCTATTTATTTCTTTAAAAATAACAGTTGATTACAATGCCCGAATTACACAGAGTATGGCAGCAGATTTAGAAGCAGGCCGCCTTAACCAAGAGTATCATTCAGACAGTAAAGATGAACTAGGAAATACCATTAGTGCACTCAAAGCATCTTATTCAAAATTAAGAACCGTCGTATCAAAAGTACGAGGTCATTCAGACACACTATCAAATTCATCCAGCACTTTGTCGAATGTTTCAGCGGAAGTGAATCAACTGGGCGAAGAGCAAAAAAATCGCGTTGCAATTATATCGACAGCTTCAACTGAACTTGCTGCGACCGCCAAAGAAGTGTCCTCGCACTGCGAAGAAGCCTCGCAAAAAATGCACGTATCACAACAGCAAGCATCACTAGGGGCTAAACATTCTCAGGACTCAGCTGAAGCAATCAGAACCTTAGCGAACAATGTACGAAATTCAGGTGATGAGATTGGCGAGCTCGCTCAGCAGGCGGCATCTATTAGCACCGTTATTGATGTAATTAAGTCCATTGCCGAACAGACTAACTTACTTGCCTTAAACGCTGCCATTGAAGCAGCCAGAGCCGGTGAACAAGGCCGAGGATTTGCTGTTGTAGCCGACGAGGTGCGTACACTTGCAACTCGAACTCAAGCATCAACTAATGAAATTGAAAATACCATCTCTAGCTTGCAGCAGGTTGCTGAAAAAGCGGTTTCAGCCATGACCACATCCTGCGAACAAGCCAATCAAAGTGAAGCAGAAGCTATTAAAACCGGTGAAATACTAAGCTCTATAGAGGCTTCTATTAATGATGTTAGTGGTTTAATTGAGCAAGTTGCTACGGCGGGTGTTCAGCAAGCAGGGGCTGCCAATGAAATCGCTCAAAATATCTTAGCGGTCGACGATGCTTCAACCGATTTATTAACAAAATCTCAAAATATGTCAGGCATTGCGAACGAGGTAGGCCATGACAGCCTAGAGCTCGACAAACAAATGCAATCCTTTAGCGTTTAAATAGTCCGAGCACACCACACAATTTTGCCTGCAACGGGATTCGCTTCCCTATTTGCAGGTAAAATTTTCCAATTATCATACTCAGGGTTATCACTAACTACAGAAAGCTCGCCCTGCTTATCACTTAAACGCTTAGCCATTAAGCCATCTTCACTTTGCAATAAATACAACCCTTCGTGACTCACTGCTTTCTGCGACATATCCACTAGCACGCGATCCCCGTCATGTAATGTCGGCAGCATGCTATCACCACTAATCGTTACAAAAACAAGTTGCTCACTCGATACATTTAGCTGACGCGATAAAAAAGATTTGTTAAAGGCAAAATAATCTTCAACATCTTCTGCAACCACCTCATTACCCAGACCCGCGGAAGCTTGAACATCAAACATCGGGGCAAAAATCAAATCTTGATTGCTTGGAGTACCTGCTACCTGGTTACCTGCACTCTGCTCTCCAGTTAATAACCAAGTTAAGTCAACCTTATATTCTTCATAAAGCTCCTGCAAATAGGCCATAGACGGGCGACTAATTCCGCGGCAGATTTTATAAATATGAGAAGCTGATTTACCCGTGAGTTCAGCGAAGTGTTTTTTATTACCTTGGGCCAACTGATCAACAACCAGCTGAAAACGACGAGAAAAAGCTGTAGACATTACAAACCAAATATAAAACAAGAAGAAATTAGCCGCGCAGTATACGCAGCTATTTAAAACGATCAATCATAACCAAGTGTTAATATGTATTAGCGTTTGCGATTACGACCGCCAGGGCGATGATTAGCCCCTTTGTTAGCACTAGAACGGTTACCGGTTTTTTCACCATAAGCACGAGCTTTTTGACGGCCCTTTTGCGCAGCGCGAGAATTTTTTTTGTTCTTCGGTACGGGTTTCGTTAAATCAGGTTCATAACCGGGATACCAAGATTGAGGAACTCGATCATCCAATACCGCCTCTATTTCTTCTAATAAATACTCTTCCCCCATACACATCAAAGAAACAGCAAGACCTTCTGATCCAGCACGACCTGTACGACCAATTCGATGAATATAATCTTCAGCAATATAAGGCAATTCATAATTGATCACGTATTGTAGTTGCTGAATATCCAGGCCACGAGCTGCTACGTCCGTTGCAACCAATGCGCGCACCTTGCCTTCTTTAAATTCTTCCAACGCTCGTTCACGAGCACCTTGAGATTTATCCCCATGAATCGACTGAGTTTTAATACCGTCTTTGCACATTTCTTTTGCAAGCTCATCCGCACCTTGCTTCGTACGAACAAAGATTAAAACTTGTTGCCAGTTTTTGGAACCAATCATAAACGACGTTAGTTCACGTTTTTTATCTTCATCAACTACGTACACCATCTGCTCAACTTTATCAGCAGTAGTATTACGCGCATCAACTTCAATTAACTCTGGATCTCTTAAAATATTCTTACTTAACGTAAAAATTTCTTCATTAAACGTCGCTGAAAACAACATCGTCTGACGATCACTGGGAACCCGCTTAAGGATGCGCTGAATATCGATAATAAAACCCATATCCAACATGCGATCAGCTTCATCAAAAACTAAAAACTGTAATTGCGATAAACTCACTGCCTGCTTTTGCATTAGATCCAATAAACGCCCTGGCGTCGCAACCAAAACATCAACACCTTCAGCTAACGCATCAACTTGTGGGTTAATACTGATGCCACCATATGCGATGGCACATTTTAAGCCTGTATCATCACCGTATTTAACAAAGCTTTTATAAACCTGCTGTGCCAATTCACGAGTCGGTGTTAACACCAAACCACGAAGCGGCTGAACTTCATCTGAAGCCAAAGGATTGTCTTCACGAATTTTTAATAACCGATGCAAAATAGGCAAAGCAAACGCNGCNGTTTTACCCGTACCCGTNTGNGCGCCTGCCATCACATCCTTTCCTGCTAAGACTGCAGGAATTGCAGCNGCTTGAATNGGNGTTGGATTTTCATAACCTGCCGCTGTCNAACCTGATATTAAGCGAGGGTCTAAATTTAACGAAGAGAAAGACATAACCGATAACCTTANCGNCACAAGACGCTAGAAACAAAACCAGCGCTAAAACCTCATAAGAGGAGCGCTGGTTTAAATAAATATAATTAACTGCTTAACTATTTTAAATAAAGTGCAGTTTTAAAAACAGTTCGTACAAAAGTACAATCTACTTTTTATAAAAATTAGAGCGCCCTTCTGGTTGACGGCGAAAACGCTTATAGTTCCACTGATACTGTTCTGGGCAATCGTTAACGCATTTTTCAATGCTGGCATTTAACGCGGTTGCCGCTGCAACTTCATCAGTATTACGAATATCGCTACGAGCAGGTGTAACAACCACACCATAAGTACCATCNGCTAAACGCTTNGCATANCAACACAATAAAGTNGCTGAAGTGTTATTGGCTAACTCGCCAATAAGCTTNCCNGTTAAAGCAGTTTGACCAAAGAAAGGAGCAAATACACCACTCTTCAAACCAGGCTCTTGATCTGGAAGAACGGCAATAACGCCTTTTTTATCCAAAATTTCATATAAGGCTTCTACACCACTGCGATCCGCTGGCACCAAACCCACTTCAACACGTTTACGCGTGCTAAAAATAAAGTTATCTAACGCCGGGATCTTAGCCGGCTTGTACATAACCGTCATATATAAATACTGACGGAAGAAGTGATTCAAAACTTCCCAATTACCCAAATGTGGAGCAATCAGAATAATCCCCTGCTTATCGTCTAGTGCTTTCTGAAGAACATCTAACCCTTCAACCTGGGTAATTAATTTTTGTACCTTCGCAATGGGCCACATCCACGACATGCCCATTTCTGCGAACGTTTTACCCAACGCAATTAAGCTCTCACGAGCCAATCTATCAATTTCATCTTCTGAATGATCAGGATAACAAATACGTAAATTAATCTTGGCAACACGTGAAGCATCCGTGAACCACATTATTTTACCAATCATCGCGCCCAAAGCATGAGCAGCAGGCAAAGGTAAAAACGAGACTAAACGAATAAGACCAATGCCAATATAAACAACAAGATTCTTCACAAGCTTTCCTATCTTTGTTTTTAGAAGGATAAATGATTAGGATATAGAGCAGGAGAATAGCATTTTGTGGCTTAAATCTCGATACTTTAGTGGATCCTGTCATGACTTGAATAAGACCTTTTAATAGAAGGACATAATTAATTATCAACAACCAATAACTCATCACTCCAAGCACGGGAATTTATCGGATTCGCATTCCAGCTGACTTGATACGTATTCTGCTGCCAGACGATATCAGCCAAGACATCACAGCTTAAGCACATGCCCCACATAACAATCCCTTGCTGAAAATACAAAGCAGAGAAACCTGGAGTCGCACTGTCGACCAATAGCAGCTGCGNGAATTCACCGCTAGCATCATTCTGAATCAATAGAACTTTAGCATATTCGCCATTACGCAGCTTACCGACTCCAATACTCCAGCGCTCGAACTCGCCATCTTGATTAGCATCCACCAGCATTTCAAATTGTCCGCCTGAATCAGCAACTTGCTGGCACTGTTGAGAATTAAGAGAACCATTTTCACAATTAATCAACGCGATATGGGTAAGTTCATCATTCAGGTCGGCAATTGCTTGGCCCGCGATATGAGTTTCACTAGGCTCAACAGCAAAATCTAAGGACCAGCCATAGTTAAAATCTTNTGCACTCACTGAAACACTCATACCTACAAGTAACAAAGCGCCAAACGAACGAAGTGCGTGTAATGGATTGAATAAGTTTTTCATTTTGGACCTCAATAATCAGCGTATTTTCGATATAGCTATTATTGAGGTGCCTTGTGAGTTTTTTGTGAAGATTTCTACTTTGCTAATAAAAGNTCATGAATTTCCACTAACANCGCTTCAGTCTGCTCCCANCTTAGGCAAGGATCAGTAATCGACAAGCCGTACTCCAAACCACAACCTTCTGGACCTTCCATCCCTTGTTTACCAGCCTGCAGGAAGCTCTCTAGCATCAAACCACTAATGGCTTTATTGCCCTTTTTGTATTGAGTAACAACTTGCTTGGCAATATCCAACTGGCGTTCATGCTGCTTTTGCGCATTATCATGACTGCAATCGACAATCACTTTTGCATGAATGTCATTACTCTGCTCAGCCTTTAATAACTGCTCAACCGTTTGCTGAATACTCTCATCATCATAATTCGTTAAGTTGCGTCCACCACGCAACACAACATGAGTATCTGGATTTCCCGGAGTATCCAGCATCGCAATATTGCCATCAACATCAGTGCCTAAGCAGTGATGACTACGACTGGCAGAAATCATCGCATTAACCGCAGTATCCACCGAGCCATCTGTGCCGTTTTTAATGCCAACNGGCATGGATAAATGGCTAATCATTTCTCGATGGATTTGTGATTCCGCCGTACGAGCACCAATAGCAGTCCAGCTAATTAAGTCTTCTAAGTAACTCATGGTCATTGGATTTAAAGCTTCTGTCGCCAAAGGCAACCCCATTTCCACCAGCTGTAATAACAAGCTNCGAGAAACCTCTAAACCNTTATTNATATCTCCNNNGCCATTACGATCNGGATCGTAAGCAAGACCNTTCCAGCCCGTTGTGGTACGAGGCTTTTCAACGTACGCACGCATCACAATCAATAACCGATCAGACAGCTGCTCGTTCAATGCGACCAAGCGTTTACCGTACTCAAACACTGCGTGAGGGTCATGTAACGAACAAGGCCCAGTAATAATCAATAAACGATCATCCTCACCTTTTAATAACTGACGAATTTCTTGACGTTGCTGATCAACTTGCAACTGCAACGCCTCAGACAACGGCAAAGCCTGCTTTAACTGACGTGGAGTCGGTAAAGGGCGAACCCCTGATCTTGGATTATCCAAAACAACTGTGTTGGAGGGCTGCGTTTCTGCAACTAATGCCTGTTTGTTGGCATTCAATACGTTGGTATTCATGGTGTACTCCTAAATNTAATCATTCCCCCTTGTTATTTCAGTCTTATGTTGTGGATAAAACCGAGCAAAAAAAAACCCCGACCAGCTAACTGCTAATCGGGGTTATTTAAGCAGTCGGCTGGTGAGCCGGGCTGCTTATTGAATTCTANTGAACGAATATCAAGTGCGACCCAGCGTGAAGCTAAAATAGCTCCAGAATAACTCGGTAAAGCACCAATACTGCTTAGATAAACGCGATTGTTTAGACAAACACANAGAATCACCGCTGCAAGAAGCAGAGTGTTTAAGGCATGTTTGAGGCATCGCATTTAAAATGTTCATATANTCATCATAACTAACCAAATCTAGAAAGCAAGAATAAACCCGCAAACAAGTTGTCCGCATCGTCAGCTTTTAACACCCGAACAATTCACCTATACTTCAACCATCATTTAGATTCTCTCAAAACATAAACACTCGATTCATCGACACATTAAGAGCTACTCACTTATGACATATCCNCGTGACATGCTGGGCTACGGCCAGCACAGCCTAGATCCTAAATGGCCAAACAAAGCTAAAGTAGCGCTTCAATTTGTAATTAATTACGAAGAAGGTGGTGAAAACTGCATTCTGCATGGCGATAAAGCATCGGAAGCATTCCTATCTGAAATTGTTGGCGCNCCAGCTCTNGANGGTGTGCGCAACATGAACATGGANTCGATTTACGAATACGGTTCTCGTGCAGGCTTCTGGCGNTTACANCGCATGTTCACCGAACGNGACATGCCAGTAACTGTNTATGGCGTTGCGACTGCACTTCAGCGNAACCCTGAAATCGTTGCCGCNATGAACAAAGCNGATTGGGAAATTGCTTCCCACGGNTTNAANTGGATCGACTATCAGTATGTGGATAAAGAAGTTGAGCGCGAACACATCGCCGAAGCGATCCGCATTCATACTGAAGTCACAGGAAAACGTCCACAAGGTTGGTACACCGGCCGAATGAGTCCAAATACTCGCGATCTCGTTGCCGAAGCTGGCGGCTTTGCTTACGATGCCGATTCTTACGCGGATGACCTTCCTTATTGGAACTATGACTACGATCAACCGCATCTTGTAATTCCTTATACCCTTGATAGCAACGACATGCGTTTTGCTACCAACCAAGGTTTTAACTCAGGCGATCAATTTTTCACTTACCTAAAAGATTCGTTCGATGTTTTGTATGCAGAAGGCACAGGTACAGAGAAAAACCCTGCAGCCCCTAAAATGCTAAGCATTGGTTTGCATTGCCGCCTAGTGGGTCGCCCAGGTCGTGCTGCTGCACTGGCTCGCTTCTTAGATTATGTGCGAAGCCATGACGATGTATGGGTCACGCGTCGCATCGATATCGCTGATCACTGGCGTGCAACACACCCACCGAAAGCATAAACAACTGCGACAGCTGAAGCGCTGGGCTAGCACAAGGCTAGCTTAGCACTCACCAGTCTAGCTCTACCCAACAATCTTCCCTGAGCACCCTCAAACATCTAGCACAGTCACATGCTTTTTTATATTGATAGACATAGTGTTATATTATAACATTGCGCAAAGAATGCGGAAACAATGTGGAACTAACATGAATACAAATGACAAACGCTTACCAGTAACTGTCCTATCTGGTTTTTTAGGCGCAGGCAAAACAACGCTACTGAACCATCTTCTTCACAATCGCGAAAATCGCCGCATCGCCGTCATTGTTAACGACATGAGTGAAATCAATATCGATGCAGCGCAAATCAAGAATTCAGTTTCTTTGAGCCGCACAGAAGAAAAATTGGTAGAAATGAGTAACGGCTGTATTTGCTGTACCTTACGCGAAGACCTTCTTGAAGAAGTCACCAAGATGGCCAAGGAAGACAAGTTTGATTACCTAGTAATCGAGTCGACCGGAATCTCTGAGCCTTTGCCAGTGGCCGAAACCTTTACCTTTGAAGATGAAGAAGGTGTGAGCCTTAAAGATATTGTTCGCCTTGATACTATGGTGACAGTGGTCGATGCCTTTAACTTCTTAAATGATTTTAATGAAGCGAAGCAACTAGTAGAAACAGATGAATCACTAGGGGAAGATGATCAGCGTAACGTAGCCGATCTTTTAGTCGATCAAATTGAGTTCTGCGATAAATTAATCATCAGTAAATCCGACTTGATCACCCCAGAGCAATTAACCGAGTTAAAAGGAATTTTAACGGGCCTGAATCCTGTGGCAGAACAGATTCTTTCTGACCATGGTCAAGTGCCTTTAGACAGTCTACTCAATACGAATTCTTTTAGCTTCGAACGCGCTAAACAAGACCCCGGCTGGCTGAAAGAAATGCGTGGTGAACATGTTCCTGAAACAGAAGAATACGGCATTAGCAGTTTCAGTTATCAAGCACGACGCCCTTTTCACCCACAAAAGTTTTACGACTTCCTATACCAAGACTGGCCTGAAGGTAAGCTTATACGCTCAAAAGGTTATTTCTGGTTAGCCAGCCGCCCACTCTTTGCTGGCAACTGGCATCAAGCGGGAGGCATTGCACATCATGGCCCTGCGGGTATGTTCTGGAAAGCTGTGCCCAAGAGTCAGTGGCCAGAAGATGAAGAATCCTTGGATTACATCCAGTCTTTATGGCAAGAACCGTTTGGTGACATGCGCCAAGAGCTGGTTTTTATTGGCCAGAACCTTGATGCAGATGCCGTGCGTAAATCCTTAGATGAATGCCTACTAACTGAAGAAGAAGTGCTACAAGGAAAAGACGCTTGGTTAAAGTTAGATGATCCTTTTCCTGCTTGGGAGTAATTACGAGTGGCAATACCAGACATTTACAGGAACTCGGCGAACCGTTTTCACACGTTAATTATTGACGGATCATTGAATAGATCAGTGCTCCCAGATATCATGTGGCAATGAACGCTCTATATCCCAAATCAGCACGTAAGCCTAATCGCTTGATCACTCTACTATTATNTTTAGTTATAGTGATCAGCGGTAGTTTGCAACTTGTGCATGATCAATTAGTGGATCACCACCANACGATNGAGTGCCCTGTATTTGTATTGGATGGCAGTTCAGCATTACTTGNAACCTCTAANCTATCTGNCTGNAANAAGCAGTTTATAGAAGANCAGTCCTACCACCCNATTTCCTTNGTANTACCNCCGCTTGAAAATCNTCAAGCTCGCGCGCCTCCAGCCTACGCTTAATTTTTACTTACAAACGATTTAATCAAGGGTGCAGCCTAAGCTGAGCCTATTTTTTGTCTGCACACATTAAATTGTGCTGCATCGTATAGCCCTATGTTATATCCGCTGTTATCAGCAGGGCGTTACTGTATTTAAATTTAAGAATAGAGAACTGGAAAATGAAAAAATATAATCAAAACCTACTTTGGATAAGTATCACGACCCTTGCCCTTACTGCTTGTGGCGGCAGTAGTAGCAGTAGCGACGACACGACTGAAGCGGAGGAACATGATCATGAATTCTCTATTTTAGTTGCACAAGACAATACATCTTCGCTTTCGTTGTTAGAAGAAGGTGAGTTAGAAGTACTAGACGACGCAGCTGCTGGGAATGGCGCAACCATAGTGCTGGGCGAAACAGGCGCTTATGCCGCTGTGCTTGCTAATACCACGGTTAACTTTGTTCATGGTTTGCATGACGAAGAAGAGGAAACAGACGAAGAGCATGAAGAAGAAGCCCATGTTTTAGATTATTCATTAACGGGTAGTCAGGTCATTACCACTGGTGGTCACTTTGCGGTTCTTGATGCCGGTACAACTACCTTCATCGAATATGACGAACTTGAAAATGATACGCCAGCTACTGAAGACACCTCTGCGTTGAGTCTTACAGAAACTTACCCTGCTCTTATGATCGATGAAGAGCATGAATTAGTCATGGTATTTGATGGTACTGATGCCAAGCTTTACGAAGACACAACAGAAGAAGACAGCTTTGCATGCGCCAACCCAAGCAGCCATGGTCAAATCGATGGGCTAGTAATCGTGACTTGTGATGCAGGCGCCCTTGCCGTGGTTATTGAAGAAGATGAAACCACAGCAGAGCATACCTTTACTGATTCCATGCTGACTCTAGACGGTAATGATGAAAACTATGTTTGGCGCGCCCAAGGCGATGTCGTTGTAGGTTTTGAATCCGGTACAAAGAATTACGCGATTATTGAACTAGACGGCAACTCTGTTGAGGTTAGCAACTCGTTTGTATTTGCAGGAAACATTTGCGATATCCAACTTGATAGCCATGAACAAGACATCCTAGCAATGACTCTAGGCGGTACATTCGTAGCGTTAGACCATGAAGGTACTGAGTTACAGTCGATTGCTTTAGACTTTTCTACAGCGTCAACTTGTGATGATTTTGTTATGGCGGCAGCTGATAAAACAGCTATCGTTGTCGATAATAATGCTCAAAAAGGCTATGAACTCGATGTGGAAGAATCTGAAACTGAATCGGCTAGTTATCACTTGCACGAAGATTTCGATCTAGATGTAAGCGACATTGCAAGCATGGTTGTTTTTCATGAAAAAGATGAATCTGAGCATGAACATTAAAAACATAATTCTCACTACTGCCAGCCTTGTGCTGGCAGTGGCTTTTAACGCTAATGCAGCCAGCGACGACTCTCTTGATGATTCTGTGCTTGATGATTCTACCCTCAATGAAGTGACGCTTGATAACGTTAAAATAACCGCCTCTGGGCAGTTACTTAATGACGTAGCGCAGCCTATCCGTGTGTTAAGTAAAGAAGCGCTTCAAGAACAGAATGGCGATACAATAGGTGAATTATTATCAAATTTACCAGGTATTTCTAACGCCAGCTTCGGCGCTGGTGTCGGACGCCCTGTTATTCGAGGGCTGAGTGGTAATCGAGTGAAGATGACCATTAATGGGACTGATAGCTCTGATGTATCCGCCATGAGCAGTGACCATGCACCCATGGTCGATGCCGCTAATGCCGATCAGATTGAAGTCATTTATGGCCCTAACACCCTTCGTTTTGGTAGTGGTGCGATGGGCGGTGTTATTAATATGGCTGACTCTCGCTTTCACGAAATTCCTTTGGATGGATTTGAAGGGCGCGTGCAAAGCTCTGTTAGTAGTGCAGATAGCGGTACTAACATAAATGCGAGTATAGATACTGGTAACGGCAGCTGGGCGATGCACCTAGATGGCTTTAGCCGTAATGGCGAAAATTTTCGTGCAGGTAATGGAGAAACCATAAAAAATACTTCAACGGATAGTCAAGGTGTTAACGCAGGTTTGAATTACATTCAACAGAATGGCAATGCCCACGGTATCGCGCTTTCTATGTTGGATTACGAATATGGCGTGCCTAATGAAGATGACGACAAAGCGATCGTAGACCCTAGCCAAGTAAGATTTGATGCACAGAGTATCGTGTATTCACTTCCGCCTGTATTTGAGCAACTAAAAACACAATTTACGTATATTGATTATGAACATGGCGAAGGTACTGATGGTGTTGTAGTGGGGTTATTTGATAAAACATCTAGCGAACTCAAAACCACACTAAGCTTAGCCAGCATTGGCGGCTGGCAATCAGATATCGGTATACAGCTATCTCAGCAAGACTTAGAAGTATGTCATGATCATGGCGGCTGTCCCGACATTCCCAACTACAGCGATTTAAGCTGGGATGGGGAACAAGGCAGCAATTTAAGTAATAATGTCATAGACGGCTTTATGTTTTCTCATGATACGCCTATGCCGATTACCAACACTCAAGACATCGGTGTTTTTCTAATTATGGAGCGTGATTGGGCGTTTGGTTTATTAGAATTAGGGGCTCGCTATGATCAGCGTGCAATAGAAGCAGACCCTGTTTCTATTCTCCCATCTTATCGCCAAGCATCTGATTACTATGATGATAAAACGTTTAATTCAGTATCACTGAGTGCAGCGTTAACATGGCGCCTTGATAAGCAAAAACTGGGGGTAAGTGTTTCACGTTCTCAGCGAGCTCCAGTAGCGGATGAGTTGTATTGGAATGGTGATCACCATGCTACGTTCAGCTTTCAGCTGGATAACCCTGACTTAGATATTGAGACGGCTTATAGCCTAGACTTAACATGGATGTACGAAGCGCTAGACTACCAATTACAAGGTACAGCTTATTATTATGACTTTGATGGTTATATCTACAATGACCTTAAAAGTATGACTGACCCTTTTCATGGCAACGTTGTGTACCGTAACGAGCAAAAAGATGCTTGGTTTGTCGGTACCGAATGGCAGTTTGATTATCATGTAAATGAGAATTTACAATGGTTCATACAAGCTGACTTTGTACAGGCACGCCTAAAAGAAGGCTCCAATAAAAACCTACCTCGCACTCCACCACTTACCACAAGCAGTGGAATTAAATGGCAAGCAAATAATTGGAAAGTCACCACAGACGTAAAGTATTACGCTGAACAAACCGACGTTGCAGATAACGAAAGCACGACGGCAGATTATTCAGTCGTAAACTTTTATGCCGCCTATACACAACCATTACAGAAATCTTCTGTGCAGCTTTATCTTAAAGCGCATAATTTGATGGATGAATTTGGTCGTAACCATGTTAGTTATTTGAAAGAGTACAGCCCAGTTGTCGGGCGAAATGTAACCTTAGGAATGACATATTCGTTCTAGATCTATAATAGCTAGTGGCCAATTAAGCTTGGCCACTAGCTAAATAAAATAGAAACAAAGCTAAAGCCATAATCGAGGAACACACAATGAGTAAGTCAAAGTGGGATACCGAATTTAATACTGACGAGTATATGTATGGCAAAGAACCTAATGACTTCTTAAAAGAAAATTACTCTGCAATACCTAAAGGTAAAGTACTCTTAATTGCAGAAGGCGAAGGCAGAAATGCCGTATTCTTAGCAAAATTAGGCTATCAAGTAACCGCTGTTGACATCTCCATTGTAGGGCTAGAAAAAGCAAAAAAACTAGCCGCTGAAAACAATGTAGAAATTGAAACGATATGTGAAGATCTGCAAACCTTTGATCTTGGACATGAAAAATGGGAAGGCATTGTTTCTATATCATGCCATCTCCCTCCTGCCTTGCGCAAAGAACTTTCTAAACGAATAGAATCAGCACTGACACCCAAGGGTGTTTATCTTATGGAAGGCTACACCCCTGAACAATTAAATTATAAAACCGGCGGACCACCGGTAGCAGAAATGATGACGTCAAAACAAACCGTCATCGAAGAATTCCCTAACCTGCAATTTAGTCACCTGAAAGAACTTGAGCGAGAAATCATTGAAGGGGTTAATCATTTTGGTCTTGCGGCTGTTGTGCAAGTAATTGGAAGCCCTAAATAGTTAAATCACCATTCAAAAAAAAGGCCCTAAATTTCTTTAGGGCCTTTCTTTTCTAACGCTGTTTTAACAGCGTTATTTTCTTTGCGATCTTATCTTATTAATTAAATCTTAGCCGCTAAACGCGTACCTTGATCAATAGCACGTTTTGCATCAAGTTCAGCCGCAACATCAGCACCTCCGATTAAGTGATGAGGTTTATTTAAACCTTCAACCAAGTCACGTAATGGATCTTGGCCGGCACAGATAATCACGTTATCCACATCCAATACTTTTTGAGTATCACCAACGGTAATATGAAGGCCTTGATCATCAATCTTGTCGTAAGTACAACCAGAAACCATAGTCACGCCTTTGTTTTTAAGACCTGTACGGTGAATCCAGCCTGTTGTTTTACCTAGCTTAGCGCCAACCTTCGACGTTTTACGCTGCAGTAAAAATACTTCGCGAGCTGATGGAGAAACAACCGCTTCAACGCCTTCAATACCGCCACGTGCTTCAAGGGTCATATCAACCCCCCACTCCTTCATAAAGGCAGGAATGTTTTGGCTTGTCGCAACGCCTTCGTGACAAAGATATTCAGAAACATCAAAGCCAATACCGCCAGCACCAATCACAGCTACTTTTTTGCCCACTGGTTTTTTAGCTTTTAAAACATCAAGGTAGTTCAAGACTTTACTATTTTCGATGCCTTCGATTTCTGGTAAACGTGGAGCAATACCCGTTGCTAAAACAACTTCATCGAAATCACCTGCATTTAAATCTGCTGCTGTAACCGGAGTATTTAGCTTAAGTGTTACACCTGTTAATTCAATCTGCTTACCGAAATAACGAATGGTTTCATAAAATTCTTCTTTACCTGGAACCTGTTTTGCAACGTTGAACTGACCACCAATTTCGCTAGCCGAGTCAAACAAGGTAACATCGTGCCCACGGCCTGCCGCAGTCGTCGCAAAGGCTAAACCAGCAGGGCCTGCACCGATAACAGCTAATTTTTTCTTCGCTGCATTATCCGTTAAATCAGTAATAATAACTTCTGTTTCATGACACGCACGTGGGTTTACTAGGCAGCTAGTTAACTTGCCGCTAAATACGTGATCCAAACAAGCTTGGTTACAACCAATACAGGTATTAATTTCGTCGCTCTTACCTGCGGCTGCTTTTTCTACAAACAACGGATCAGCTAAGAAAGGACGCGCCATAGAAATCATGTCGGCATCGCCACGTTCTAAAACTCCTTCTGCAACTTCTGGAGTATTAATACGGTTAGACGTAATACATGGAATAGAAAGTTCTTTGCGGAATTTTGCAGTAACCCAAGTAAAAGCTGCGCGAGGTACTTTGGTTGCAATCGTAGGAATACGCGCTTCGTGCCAACCAACACCGGTATTTATAATTGTGGCACCGGCTTTTTCAATTGCCTTACCTAGCTGCAATGCTTCTTCGTAATTACTGCCACCTTCAACTAAATCCAACATTGAAAGGCGATAAATAATAATGAATTTTTCACCCACAGCTTCACGAGTACGACGAACAACTTCTACAGCCAAACGCATGCGGTTTTCATATTCGCCACCCCATGCATCATCACGATGGTTAGTGCGCTTAGCTAAAAATTGGTTAAGAAAATAACCTTCCGAACCCATAATTTCAACACCGTCATAGCCGCCTACTTGTGCATATTTTGCTAATTGAACGATGTCATCAATTTGTTTTTCAATACCGTCTTCATCTAACGCTTTTGGTTTGAACGGGTTGATGGGTGCTTGTACTGCTGAAGGAGCAACCAGATTTGGGTTAAACGCATAACGACCTGTGTGCAAAATCTGCATACAAATTTTACTGTCAGCAGCATGAACCGCATCAGTAATCACTTTGTGCTTTAGCGCGTCTTCATTACTGCTAATTAATTTAGTATGCGGATGCGTTGCTGCTTCCGCACTTGGGCCGAAGCCACCCGTTACGATAAGACCAACACCACCTTTAGCTCGCTCAGAAAAGAACGCAGCCATACGCTCTAGGCCGCCTTCCATTTCTTCTAAACCAGTATGCATGGAACCCATCAATACACGGTTTTTTAATTGAGTGAAGCCTAGATCTAATGGCTCTAACAGTTTTGGGAAGTATTGATTCGTCATTGTTTAATTCTCTCTCAAAGAAGCATGGTTATGGCGCCAATCATTTTTAATAGTTATTAAGCTTTGGGACTAACGCTCTTATGTTTAACACTCTAAAAGAAGTCTTTGTAAGAAACAACGAAGAATAATTACCAACTATAACAATATAGCAATCAAATCAGACATTATTCTAATATTTGCTCCGCTATCTGCTGAAGAACCTGCCAATATGTATTCACTCTCGCTGTGCTTTTTGCAGCAATATGATGGCAAGGAAAAGTACATGATTGAAGAATATTTCTCAGCCTTCAAAGTCCCTTAATCAACATACTTTTAATTTTGATGGCTTTCTCAAAGTGATCCAACTTATGGGTCATTATCCACCATTGAGCTGCTTCCATTAACAGTTCAGGATCATCATTTTTATTAGCAAAAAAAGCATAAAAAGATAAACCAACGTTATCTCCTTTCTTTTCGACCTTCTCATCACAAACTTTTATGATCTTTGCTCTTAAACTTTCTCTCATTCATTTATCCATTTTAAGTGTGTCAATGATTATAAACATTGACTCGACTAATAGGCCTACAATCATTGCATTACAGGCTAAACAATTACCACGAACGATAATTCTTTGAGAATTATATTTTATGGGCTACTTTAGTATTTCAATAAATTGAAAGGTTTCAATGATGTTACTTCGTACCTGCTGTTATTTAGAGTTTGATATCGAGGTCCAGACACCCTTCATTTTTATGCTAAGACCCCGTAGCGGCTCACAGCAATGGGTTATTAGTGAAGAGTACCGACACACACCTTGGTTACCTGTTTTTGAATTTACTGACCCTTATGGGAATTTATGCCAACGTCTAACTGCTCCTCCTGGAAACCTTATTATTAATACCGTATCAGAGATTATGGTGTCAGATACTTCTGACGGTTTATCTGGTGCGCCTTTTGTCGAAATTGAGAACCTGCCTGACTCAGTACTTAATTACTTATTACCTAGCCGGTTTTGTGAATCGGATCGGTTTTTAAACCTGGCCACAGAAATTACTTTCGCTTGTTTGCCTGGATACGACCAAGTATCAGCCATTGAACATTGGGTTCGAGACAATATCGCTTACGAAATGGAGGGCAGCGATATTCAGCTATCAGCCACTGAGATCAATCAACGAGGTTCTGGTGTTTGCCGTGATTTTTCACATATGGGCATAGCTCTCTGTCGAAGCTTAAGCATTCCTGCCCGATTAGTTGTTGGCTACTTGCATGGACTAGTCCCGATGGACTTACATGCATGGTTTGAAGCCTACGTTGGTGGACGCTGGTATACCTTCGATGCAACTCAAGCAGAATTGACTGGCGGCTATGTCGCCATTGGTTATGGCAGAGATGCAGCCGACGTTGCTATTTTCAATCAATTTGGACCGCCAAGTAATCTAATTACAAAGCAAATAAGCGTTGTTCAAAGTGAGCAGGACAATTCATTCATCCAGTTGAATGGGCTGTAATAAAAATGAAATAACCTATGCGTTATTTTATTGGTCTAGTTTTTGCTCTCAATATATAACGACTCATTTACACATACTTAACTAACCCCGACTTTCATTTATTGCATACATAGTTTAGTTAATTTTGAGTGCTCTCAACTTAATAAAGGACTTTGAATAGAATGACAGATATATGGAATACCTATGCTTGTGAAGACTTTTATGATGAAGTCATGAGTAGTCCTGGTAATGCACGTAAACCAGCAAAAAAACTGGTCTCATATTTTAAAACTCTTTCGGAAGAAACGGTCGAATTGCACCGTAAAGCCGCAGAATCAACAATTAAAGAAATGGGCGTGAGCTTCACTGTTTATTCAGAACAGGGGAATATTGATCGCAGCTGGCCCTTTGATATTGTGCCCCGAACAATCAATAAGACTCAGTGGGATGTCACCGCTGCTGGTCTTAAACAGCGTTTAAAAGCGCTTAATATGTTTATTGATGATATTTATAACGATCAACAAATCATAAAAGACGGCGTAGTGCCTTCTTATGTCCTCGAACAATCAGAGAACTTCCGTAAAGAATGTGTCGGATTTTCGCCTCCTTTAGGGGTGTGGGCACATATTTGCGGCACCGATTTGGTGCGAGATGCCGATGGTGAATTTTATGTATTAGAAGATAACTTGCGAGTGCCTTCAGGGGTTTCTTACATGTTAGAAAATCGCTCTATCACAAAGCGTATTTTACCTGAGTTATTTGAAGAAATTAAAATTGCTCCTATTGATGATTACTGCACTCAATTATTTGAAACCTTAATCGTACTGTCACCTCGCGATATTCCAAGCCCTGTTGTCGCCGTATTAACACCTGGAATTTATAATTCGGCCTATTTTGAACATGCTTTTTTAGCTCAGAATATGGGCTGTGAATTAGTAGAAGGGGCCGACTTAGTCGTTAAAGATGACGATTGCGTTTATATGAAAACCATCTCGGGCCTTGAACGCGTCGATGTTATTTATCGTCGTATTGATGATTTATTTATTGACCCCGAGGTTTTCAACGAAGATTCTCAGCTTGGTGTTGCCGGCTTAATGCGCGCATGGAAAGCAGGCAATGTTGGTTTAGCAAACGCACCAGGGGCAGGAGTTGCCGATGATAAAGTCATCTACGCTTTTGTCCCAGATATTATTCGTTACTACTTAAAAGAAGAACCAATTTTAAAAAATGTCGAAACTTACTTATGTTACGACGAAGAACAACGCCAATACGTAATCGATAATATCGAAAAATTGGTTATTAAACCTGCCAATGAATCAGGAGGTTATGGCATGTTGGTCGGTCCTCACTCGACCAAAAAAGAGCGCGATAAATTTGTAAAACTCATTAACGAGAATCCCAGAAACTATATTGGACAACCTACATTAGCACTTTCAACTGCCCCTGCTTTTGTAGGAAAAAATCAACTAGAGCCTCGTCACCTAGATTTACGACCTTTTGTTCTACAAGGAAAAGATTCCTACGTCACCATGGGTGGACTCACTCGTGTGGCAATGAAAAAAGGTTCCTTGGTAGTAAATTCATCACAAGGTGGTGGTAGTAAAGATACTTGGATCGTTGAATAGGCAAGATCGTTGAGAAACAGGATTGTTAAGTAGCAGATTGAGGCATAGGAGAAATACATGTTATCTCGCGTAGCAGAAAGAACGTATTGGGCGGCCCGTTATTTAGAACGTATTGAAAATACCGTCCGTCTTATTAGTGTTTATGACAAATTAATGTATGACTTACCTACCAGCGTGGGTATTGGTTGGTACAACCTTATTACGATAAATAGTGCGGAAGAAGCTTTCGATGAACGCTATAAGGTTCAAGATGAACGTAACGTTATTAAGTTTTTATTAAGTGAAGAAAATAATCCAGTCTCTGTGGTTTCTAACTTACGCTTTGCACGAGAGAATTTAAGAACAACTCGTGATGTTATTCCTGCTCAAAGCTGGGTAATGATTAACGAGCTGAACCTTTTTGTTACCGAAAATTTACAGCAAGGTATTAATCGTAGTCAGCGTTTTAATTTTTTGAATGGCGTCATTAAAATCTGTCAGCAAATTCAAGGTTTATTAATGGGCACCATGCCACGAGATGCCGCTTGGGGATTTATGAAACTTGGCCGTAATGTCGAGCGGGCAGATATGACAACTCGTTTGTTAGATGCTGGTGTCAGAGCACAATTACAGGTTATGGATGACGCTGAAGCGATTAACAGTCAACAAATTATTTGGGGGCAAGTCTTACGATCTCTCGATGCCGATCAAAGCTATCGCCGAGCAGTTCGTTCATCGGTAAAAGGTCATCAAGTTGCACGTTATATTATTGAAGACACCGCATTCCCTAGATCAATTACGTACTGCCTATCCGCAGTGAAAGACTCGCTCGAGATGTTACCTCATTGTAAGCCTGTCGTTAGTGTTGTGAAAAAAACCCAAAAGGATCGCCTAACACCGATGGATTACATCGACCTCGGAATTCCTTTAAAAGATTTTTTAAATGACATGCAATTAGATATTGCCGCGATTCATTCCAGTATTTCCAAGAATTGGTTTACCTACCAATAAGGCTGCCCTTAGATGACTATCCGTGTTTCTATTAATCACAGAACCAGTTATAAATTTGATCGCCCTGTGAGCTTATCTCCTCACACGGTAAGACTTCGTCCTGCACCTCATAGCCGGACACCTATTCACAGCTATAGTTTAAAAATAAAACCTGCTCAGCATTTTATCAACTGGCAGCAGGATTCATTTGGTAACTATTTAGCGCGTTTAGTTTTTCCTGAGAAGTGCACAGAATTTGAAGTAGATGTCGAAGTTGTTGCCGACATGACAGTTATCAACCCTTTTGATTTCTTTGTAGAAGAATACGCTGAAGACTTCCCTTTCACATATCCTAAGCAGCTTAAAAAAGAGCTATTACCTTACTTAGAAAAAGAATCTTCAAAAGGAAAAAATTGCGGGCCGCTGTTTAGAAAACGCTTAAAAAAAGTGAACACTAAAAAGCAGCGCATTAACGATTTCTTGGTTGAATTGAACCAACAAGTACAACAAGAAATTAATTACCTAGTACGTCTTGAGCCAGGCGTGCAAACACCTGAAGAAACACTCGAAAGTGGACAAGGGTCTTGCCGTGATTCTGCATGGTTACTAGTACAAATGTTACGCCACTTAGGATTAGCGGCACGTTTTGCTTCTGGCTACTTAGTGCAACTTAAGGCTGATGAAGCTTCATTAGATGGCCCGTCAGGAACAGAAGAGGATTTTACAGACCTTCATGCTTGGTGCGAAGTATTTTTACCCGGTGCAGGTTGGGTAGGTCTTGATCCTACCTCAGGTCTATTTGCCAGTGAGGGTCACATTCCTTTAGCTTGTACTCCGCATCCAGTTTCTGCAGCACCTATTGCAGGGTTCACTGATGAATGTGAAGTAGAGTTCGATTTTAGCAACACGGTTACTCGCGTTTTAGAAGACCCACGTGTTACTAAGCCTTATACAGAAGATCAATGGCAAAATATTTTGGCATTGGGTGAAAGTGTCGATAAAGAATTCGAAAAAAATGACGTTCGACTCACCATGGGCGGTGAACCAACATTTGTTTCGATTGATGATATGGAATCGACTCAATGGAATACAGACGCGCTAGGTGAAGATAAGTTATCCCTCGCAAAAACTCTATTGTTGCGCATTCGTGATCGTTTTGCCCCTAAAGGTTTGGTGCATTATGGGCAAGGAAAATGGTATCCGGGAGAAGAAATTCCACGCTGGGCACTAGGTGTTTTTTGGCGTAAAGATGGTGAGCCATTATGGAAAAAAGCCAATAGTCTTGCACGTATTGATCATGACTATGGCCATACCATTAAAGATGCTTGCCACCTAGGTCATACGATATGCGCTCTAATCGACATACCTAATGCACACTGCCAACCAGCTTATGAAGATGCAATGCATTATCTTCAGCAAGAACAGTCGCTGCCTAAAAATATTGATTTACTCGCTCAAAACGTTAAATCCGATTTAGATCGCCGACGCTTAGCAGCGTTAATTGATCGTGGCATTGATGTTCCGAGCGGCTTAGTCATTCCAATTGGCCGTGGCGACGACAAAAAGCCATGGAAAAGCAGCCTATGGCCAATGAAACGAGAAAGAATCGTTTTAATACCTGGTGATTCTCCAATGGGGTTACGCTTACCGCTAAACAGTTTGCCAACACCAGGCAAAGGGAACGAAGAGCTCCCTATACAAAGAGATCCTTTTGATCCTCGCGAACCCTTGGTAAAGCGTACAGACATTCGCTTTGCAGGCCCTATTCCAACACATAGCCAATTAAGTGCGGCTGAAGAAGCATTATTAGCAAATAAGAAGATCTCTGATGCTCTTAAGAAAGAAGAGCAAACAGAGGTTGTACGTACCGCAATGTGTATTGAAGCGCGCGATGGCCGTCTTCATATATTCATGCCACCACTTGAGTATTTAGAAGATTATATTGTGCTGGTTGCCGCTATTGAAGAAGCATCCACCAAACTGTCTCTTCCCGTTATTATCGAAGGGTATGAACCGCCACGAGATCCACGCTTATTAAAATTACTGGTTACGCCAGATCCAGGCGTTATCGAAGTCAACGTTCACCCATCCAATAACTGGCAAGAGCTAGTCGAAACGACGACGAAACTGTATGAAGAAGCTCGACTATCGCGCTTATCCACAGAGAAGTTCATGCTTGATGGCCGCCATACAGGCACAGGTGGAGGTAATCACATCACGCTAGGTGGAGCGACACCTGAAGATAGTCCGCTATTACGCCGACCTGATCTATTGCGTAGCTTTATCACTTATTGGCAGCATCACCCAAGCTTGTCGTATTTATTTTCAGGCATGTTCTTAGGGCCTACCAGCCAAGCACCACGAGTTGATGAAGGCCGTGATGAAATGCTCTACGAGCTGGAAATTGCATTCTCACAAATGTCAGAAGAGGAGGTTTCACAACCTTGGCTAGTTGACCGCTTACTGCGTAATTTACTCATCGATATTACAGGCAATACTCACCGTTCTGAATTTTGTATTGATAAACTCTACTCACCCAGCAGTGCTAGCGGTCGCTTAGGAATTCTAGAATTCCGCGGATTTGAAATGCCACCTCATAGTCGTATGGCATTGGTGCAATCATTATTTATTAGGACATTGCTAGCGCGATTCTGGAAAGAGCCTTACAAAAAACCACTGGTTCGCTGGGGTACTGCTCTGCACGATCGCTTTATGATGCCACATCATATCTGGCAAGATATGAAAGATGTTGTGAACGATTTACAAGAGCACGGCTATCCATTCGAATTAGACTGGCTCGCACCGTTTGAAGAATTCCGTTTCCCTCATTATGGACGCGTGAAGCTAGATAACATTGAGCTGGAATTGCGTTGGGCTATTGAACCTTGGCACGTTTTGGGTGAAGAAAGCAGCAGCTTTGGTACCGCACGCTATGTTGATTCTTCTGTTGAGCGCTTGCAAATTAAAGCAACGGGCTTAACGGATGGTCGCTATGTATTAACCTGTAATGGTCGACGCGTACCTTTACGTAATACCGATCGACATGGAGAGTATGTTGGAGCTGTTCGCTACCGTGCATGGCAGCCACCTTCTGCCTTGCATCCACGAATTGCACCCCATGTGCCGTTAATATTTGATGTTATCGATACGTGGAATGGGAAGTCTATGGGGGGCTGTAGCTACCATGTGTCACATCCTGGTGGGCGTAGCTATGACACATTCCCAGTGAATTCGTTTGAGGCTGAATCAAGACGCATCAACCGCTTTGAAATACTGAGCCACACTCAAAGCCATGATAAAAAGATTGATCCTCCTCGCGAAGAGCCCACTAACGAATATCCACACACTTTGGATTTACGTAGACCTATAAGCAGCTAAACTTATGAAAACGGAACCTATCTTTAGTAAGGTTCCGTTTTCTCTGTGATACACGATTTGAAAATCAGTATATAATAGCGCTCGCTTAATAGAGCACTCAATGAACCTTATTGAGTCAATAGTCCAACCTCATCAAGTAGGCAACTGTGTCAAAACCCATTTACCCTCAGAATCAGCCATTACCTCAGCCGCAGTTACAAATGCAGGCCCAGACACAGGATCAGTCGCAAAAACAAGGCTCTACGACCACTCAAGGTTTGAATTATAACCGTCCTGCTGCTGGTATACCGGATCAGGTCTATACACCTGATGGTGCAATCAAGCCAGAGTGGGATTATTTACTAAACAGTCTAGATAACCTAGGCAGCAAAGCGCTTAAAGAACGCCAAGACAAAGCTCGTAGAATCCTTCGCGATGATGGTGTTACCTATAATATATACGCCGAAAATTCACCCTCTAATAGCGAATGGGAGCTTGATCTTGTACCCGCTATTATCGGCAGTGAAGCTTGGTCAGTTATTGAAGCAGGTTTATTAGAGCGTGCAGAGCTGCTTAATCTGATGCTGCGAGATTTCTACGGTGAACGCACTTTACTGAAGCAAAATATCATTCCTCCAGAAGCTCTCTTTGGCCACGGTGGTTTTTTACGTGCTTGCCACGGCATAAAAATTCCTGGTGAACATGAGTTGATTTTGCATTCAGCCGATATGGTTCAGCGAGCAGATGGCACTATGTGTGTTTTATCTGACCGCACACAAGCACCTAGTGGTGCAGGCTATGTTTTAGAAAACCGTACTGTTATGTCACGAGTATTTCCTAGTTTATTCCGTGATAGCCACGTTCATAGACTGGCCAGTTTTTTCCAACGTTTACGTCATAAGCTGATTTCACTCTCACCTTCTGATGGCCAAGCCCGAGTCGTTGTATTGACTCCCGGTGCACATAACGAAACCTATTTTGACCATTCTTATATTTCAAATTACTTAGGTTTTCCACTGGTTCAAAGTGGTGACTTGGTCGTCCGAAATGGCTTTGTATGGATGAAATCTTTAGATGGGCTTGATCGTGTCGACGTTATTTTAAGACGCGTGGATGACGTATCTTGCGATCCTGTAGAGCTTCGCAGTAGCTCTCAACTAGGTGTTCCTGGGCTACTCGACGTTGTGCGTGCTGGCCGAGTGATTATGGCAAATCCAATAGGATCAGGGGTTTTAGAAAATCCAATCTTACTAAAGTATTTACCTGAAATAAGTAAAGCATTATTAGGCAGAGAGCTCCGTCTAGATTCAGTTAAAACATACTGGTGTGGAGATCCTGAGGATTTAACATTTGTTACCGCCCATATTAAAGAACTGATCATCAAACCCATTTATCGTGGACATAGTTTAAAGAGTGTTTTTGGTGGTGACCTTAGCCAAGCTGAAACAACTGAATTGCTGCAAAAAATTCGACACCAGCCGACTCAATTCGTTGCACAAGAACGCATTGATAAGCCTCATGTGCCGTCTTTGATTAACGGTGGGTTAGAACCAAGGCCTGCGATCCTGCGTACCTTTTCTGTTGCCGCGGATAATTCCTACATTGTTATGCCTGGTGGTTTGACTCGAGTCGGTAATGAAGTCAGTAGTCCTATCGTTAGTATGCAAGCAGGTTGCCCAAGTAAAGATACTTGGATTACGGCAACAGAGCCTGAACGTATTAGTGAAAACGAAGCTAACGAAGCGGGACAAGCAGAACTTGAAGCATCGTTAATGAGCTTGCCAAGTCGTGTCATTGAGAATTTATTCTGGATGGGACGTTATGCTGAGCGTGCTGAAGCATCACTTCGCATACTCAGAACCGTTTTCATGATGATTAACGACGAACAAGCTATTAACAAAGCTTCGCAACGTATATTGCTGCAATCAATTACTGAAGTAACAGGCACTCACCCTGGTTTTTTAAATGCCACGGATGAGCAGCTTGCGAACCCTGAAGAAGAGCTGCTATTAATCATCAAAGATGGCAACCGCCCTGGCAGTATCAAGTCGACTCTTAATTCATTATTGTATTGTGCTGATGAGTCTAAAGAGTTGCTATCCTCAGATACCATTCGCGTGATCAATGATATTCGAGATGCGCTGGATAATTTGGAGTCTTCTTTAGCGAATGGCTTATCTTCGGCTCCTGAAGAAGATTTGGATCCATTAGTTATTCCATTAATAGCCCTATCAGGATTGATGCAAGAAAGCATGGTTCGTGGCGTCGGTTGGCACTTTCTGGACATGGGGCGTCGAGTTGAACGTGGCGTACAGATAATGAAAACCGTCACCACTCTCGCTACATATATCGACGAGAATGCAAGTAAAAGAACCTTGCTAAATGCCATGCTAAGATCAATGGAAGTATTCATTACCTATCGTCGCCATAGCAGAAATCGTAGCGGTATGGAGTTAGGGCTAGAACTCGTTCTATTAGATGATACCAATCCTCGATCGTTGATTTTCCAATTCGAACAACTACAAAAGCACTTCTCTGCCGTGCGAAGAATGGGTTCAGATACCAAAGGACTAGAAGAAGAAGATCGCGTATTGTTAGAAGCTGTCACTAAGTTAAAACTGTCTCGTATTAACGAATTAGCAGAAAGCAAAGATGGATCAAGATCAGAACTTGTAGACTTATTAATACGCTTAAATACATTATTGTCTGATTTCAGCAATACGATAAGTGATCGGTATTTCGATCACCGTATCGATCCGCAACAACTTGTTAACACTTCCTGGGAGGACTAATGCTATGACTCGAAAGTTATTTGTTATCACTCAGCATTCTTCATCCACAGCATTAATGACACAGGAATTTTAAAATGCGCTACCAGGTTAAGCATATTACAAAATACAAATACGCTAATAAAGTTTCTCACTGTTATAACTTAGCAAACCTGATGCCTAGAAATACAGCACGACAGACTTGCCTAGAAAGCCGAATGATTATTTCACCTCAAGAAACTCATGCAAATAAACGCACGGATTACTTTGGTAATATCAGCTATCATTTTGAGATACAAACACCGCACAGCGAATTAACCATCACAGCTGAAAGTCTTATTGATGTTGCAGAACTTCGTACTGACTTAAATAATGATCTAGGTATCAGTTATGCTGATGCACTGAAGCTCTTGAAAGAAATGCCGTCTATTGATGTCATTGAAGCGCGAGAATTCTGCTTAGACTCACCTATGATTAAAGTGAATCAAGAGCTTATCGATTATGCCACTCCCTCATTTTCGTTATCGCGACCACTGTATACCTGCGTTGAAGAATTAACGAGTCGAATTTTTACAGACTTCACCTACACTCCTGGTTTCACGAATATCTCAACACCGCTGTCAGAAGTATTAGCCCATAAAAAAGGGGTCTGCCAAGATTTTGCTCACTTGCAAATTGGTTGCTTACGCGCGATGGGGATTCCTGCAAAATATGTTTCGGGTTATATGGAAACTCTTCCGCCTCCAGGACAAGAGAAATTAGTAGGAGCCGATGCGACCCATGCTTGGATTGCTTATTATTCTCCAGAAGATGGGTGGATTGAATTTGATCCAACTAATGATGTTCGTGCAGGCAGCAAGCATATTGTTACCGCAGAAGGTCGTGATTACTACGATGTTACGCCATTAAAAGGTGTTATTTTTGGCGGTGGAAAAAGCCCAATTCTAGAAGTGTCTGTTGATGTTGCTCGTAAACCAGAAGGTGTTATTAATCGATAAATGCGAGTCATGCATTTATCGAACTGGATATTTCTATTTTTTATTTTCCGACTCACTCAATAAGTCAGGCATTCGATTCAGTCGGTTATGGATAGCATGATGAATAAAAGCCAACTTTGTTCGTACTGGTTGTGTCAATACAAATGGGTAAGCATCACCCATACCCATACTTCGATTTAATGAATTAAGAATAATCGCAAAGTCCATCCAAGTATCTAAAATGCTAGTTATCGATGTCTGCGCAGAAAAGAAATAAGCATCCTGTGGCAGCGTTAACTCACCTACCTCTTCCATATCTTCTGCATTATCAATCGTAGACCCCGTAATAGAAAAGTTTTTCGCTGTTTCTAAGGTATCCATAATGTGCATGTAATGCGCCCATGTCTCAGCCCAGTCTTCGAAGGGATGCATGGTTGCATATTCACTAATAAACGAATCGCGCCAATTATCAGGAGCACCATTTTTATAATGCTTATCCAATGCGTCTTTATAAGGCTGTTCGTCGTCACCAAAATACTGCTTACATAAAGCATGTTTATCAGGTGATCCTGCGATCAGTTTATCAAAATAATAATGACCTAATTCATGGCGAAAGTGACCAAGTAAAGTTCGATACTTTTCTCCCATAGCTAACTTAGTATGCGAGCGAGCAACTTCGTCAGCTTCTGCTAAATTGATAGTAATATGCCCACAATCATGGCCGGTAAAGACGGCATCTTGATTTTTCAGCGTACTCGCGAAATGGTCGCTTACATCTCGATCTGTTGTAAAATCAAAACTTAGACCACTCTTCGGATTCTGAGCAATAGTTTCTAATGGCAACTTCATAGCTTTGAGAGTATATAAAGCACGACGTTTAGCGACTTCCATTTTCTTCCACAAAGGAATATGTTCAACAATACTTAAATCTGGGATTGTTTCATTAAAACGACAAGCAAAACACAAAACCTCTGTTTCACCTTCAACAGGTACGAAAGTATTTAAGTTAACCATACCCGTACAGGTTTTATAGTCAGCATGATTATCACATTTTTGATAGCGTATTTCCGGCTGAGCTGCTTTGAAATATTCTCCACTAACGTCATCTAAGTCATAAGGTTCAACTTTATCGAAGCTATCGTCTAATCCAACAACACGTTCACAGGCAGTACAAACATTACTTTCGAAAAACAAAATTTGATGATCTTCGCAATCACATTTAAAGGTTTTCATACGATTACTCTAAGTACAAACTAGGGGGGCAAGATTAAGTAGATAATGGTTGCAGAGGCTTTACTTCTAACAATAAAGCAATATCCACTATATCTCTCTTATAATTTAACTTCATTATATTAAGAATAGGTTAATAATTAGGATAATTTCGAAATATACAATGTACTTGATGATTCCTTTCGACCTATAGCGTTAGCCACTTGCTTCAACCAATAGCGATCATGCTCAGGTATTTCATCTATACGGGAAATAAATATCAATGTTTTCGCAACTGTTGCGTACCTAGGGTTCTTAGGAATCTGTGATAGTTTCAAGTACTTATCGAGTGTGCGTGTTTTTAATGTGCCTCCATCATTAGTAATACGCCATAACTTCGTTTCTTCGGCGAGCGTACGTTTATCTTTTTCAGTAAAATTCTGCCATAAATTCAAGGCATAGTTTAATGATTCAACGCAGATTATTTTTCGTTCGTCCTTTGATGAACTGTCTTTATCATAAAGTAATCTTGCTAATGGATGGACTTCGCTTTCACCTTGTTCTCGCTCCATATCAACGAGATTGTTTGTGGGCGCGACGACATCCTCCGTTCCATTAATCGCTTTAGCTGAGAAATAGGAAAAAATAACAAATGCTAAAGCACCAACATGACTAATATTGGTCGTATTAATGAGATTATTAGTGAATAAAATATCGTTAATATTAGCGATGATAAATATAAGCCCACCGGTAAATAAAAATACACTTCCCACTGTTTTCTTCTGTATATGTTCACCCATAGCGCCTAGCCATAAAAAGATATAAACCAAGACAACAAGATGAAATATTGGAGCAGAATAACTAAATACTTTGGCCGGTGTTAAAACAACCAACAACATTAAAGAGCCGCAAATAGTCATAGTGGTTCTATGTAATATACTCGGGAAATACTTAGGGAATCGATGACCTAAATACAAAGCAAAGAAAGGTACCGTTGCGTACACAATTAAATACTCTATCGTTTGTTGAGTCTGCCATTGCTGAATACCAAAAAACGTAAAGAATAAACGCTCATTAACTGTACCTCCTCGTATTGCCATTAGCGCTGCAAAAATCGCCAAATAGAGAAAGCTAACCTGTTTATTTTTAAACGCTCGAATAAACATTAATAGAGAGATAGAACCTAATAGAAAACTGATACCAAGTTCTAAAAGGACGGAAGAGTTTGATAATGCGCTTTTATGTACCTCTGAAGATATCGATAGCGTTTCCCACATACCACCATCGCGATGACGGTTGTTAATTAGGTGAAACATAATGATGATCGGCTTGGTATCATCAAGTTGATTTTTTGAGAATGAAAGGTACCGAATGCGCTCACCTTCATACAGTGGCGTATAAGGACTATCAAAGCCGCGACTTTCAACCCTGAGAGCCCCATTGATATACAGCTGAAATTGATTGGTTAAAACAGGTACTTTCATTACAAAGTTCTGTGTATCTTTCGGCGGCATGATCGCAAGTAATAAAGTCGCTTTTCCTTGGCCCGGTAATTCATAACCATCATAATTAACTTGGTTCCAGGTACTGGGTAAGTTTAAAAGGTTATTAGTCTTTTTAATCTTATCTAAAGTCGCTGCATCGGCTGAAACTAGGTCGTTCCAGACAAATGCCCACTCTCCATTTAAGGTTACTACCCGCTGCTTATTAGTATCCCAATTTGACAGATCTAGAATGCCTTGATGAGATTTAATTAATGGTTGTTCAAAAATCAAGGAAGCTGAAAAAACCAAGGCCAAAGAACAAAAAATAATAGCAACTGGTAAGCATAAACGGTATAGGAATATGTGGAAATTGAGCTTGGAATGAATCTGCATAAGTACCTCTTTCTGTACTATAGGGGCACTCTATAGCTATCGCAACCTTCATTACTAATACGATCGTATTAGTAAATGTTCGATATAGATACTGACTAAAGATTAAAAAATTGTCGATTTTGCGTATTTTTTTTATTTATGATTTTTCTCATAGGCAAAGGGCTACAGAGCATTTTTTCCTACTTTTTCCTATTTATTTATGGCGTTTTCACGATCAACCTCTAACGTGTCGCTGGTGTTTGAGAGAACACACCAAAAAAATAAAGATAGCAATCACAATAAAAATAATAGTGGATAAATCTATGCAATCAAAACTACTTTCAGTGAAGAACTCATTTTACTGCGCCCTTGTCAGTTTTTCAGTTGGTTTGTCGAGTGCAGCTCAAGCAGCCGATGACTACCTTGACTATGGGTTACACTGGGTAAGAGTTAGCAGTAGTAATGTAGAAGTACAACAAAAAGGTATTGATGCTGATGGCAGCATCCTTACTACAAATTCAAACTGGTACGATGACTCTAAACCTACTGTAATCTATTTTCACGGCTGGCAAAGCGGTTCATCTGAAGATAACTACAGCCGAGAAGATTTTGCATTTGAAGACATTGACGAAAATACCGCGAGAAATTGGAAGCAGCAAGGATGGAACGTAGGTATCTTCCACTGGGGTCAATTTGCTGACGAAGATGAGGTAAAAGATGCTGAGGCTAAGATGTGGAGCACCAATGGTCCACAGGGCATGCGCTATCGTTTAGATGACGGCAGTTACAGTACTATCCAGTCACCTGATATGTCTGTGGGTGAATTAGCCTTTGAACAGGTCACTATTGCACTCGCCAATAATTCTTCAGGTAATATTCGCTTCGCAGGCCATTCACTGGGTAATCAACTTGCCGTGTATGTTGCCGAGCAAATTAACGATGGTATTAATAACGGCTCATTATCAACTAATGTAATGCCTAACCGAATTGAATTGCTGGATCCATTCTGGTCTCAAGATAGTAAAAACTACTTAGGCGATGTAAATAGTGATGGACAAGATGATTGGACTGGAGAGAGAGTTAATTTTGCAATTGACAATCTGATTGCAGATCAAGATGTTGCCATTACTTGGTACAAAACTTCAGGTATATATGACCTATGGGTCGGCGATGCGAATACGGCATTAGAGAGCACAGTAGCCCTTATCAACAATCGATTCTGGTACTTAGATTCTTGGGATCTTGCATCCAAACACGTTCATGCACGTAAATGGTATTTTATGTCACTAGCATCAGATGCACCTGAAGAGGTTGCAATAAACTGGTGGGGAAGCCGAAGCGAAACAGGCTATGATGCCGCGAGTGCATCAACTTCAAATAACCGTATCAAGGTCATGATGGGGAGTACTTATGAATGGGACCAAGTAGAAGGCCGATATACAGCCGATCCATCTGATGACCAATTTGAAGTGAAGGACTACTAAGGTCCATTAAAACCAGCCTATAGTTTTATCCATACATAGGCTGATACCTGATACGCAGTGGTGTAAAGATAAGCTCTTTACACCACTAATTTTAAAGACTCATACCGTATTTAATTTACATAATTTTTATATACATACCACCTAAAGATTAAATAATTTTCTATTGCACGTATTTTTAATATTTATAACTTTTCTTATAAACAAAGAGCTACAGAGCATTTTTTCCTACTTTTTCCTATTTATTTATGGCGTTTTCACGATCAACCTCTAACGTGTCATTAGTGTTTGAGAAAACACAGAAAAAAATAAAGATAATAATCACAATAAAAATAATAGTGGATAAATCTATGCAATCAAAACGACTTTCAGTGAAGAGCTCACTGTACTGCGCCCTTGTTAGCTTTTCAGTTAGCTTATCGAACGTTGCCCAGGCAGCTGATGACTATCTTGACTATGGATTACACTGGGTAAGAGCCCCTGCCAATACTGTAGAACTAACAGAAAAAGGCGTTGATGCTGATGGTAATATTGTCACCTCTGGTGGTGGCTTTTACGACGATTCTAGACCGACCGTTATCTATTTTCACGGATGGCAGAGCGGTTCATCTGAAGATAACTACAGTCGAGAAGATTTTTTATTTGAAGAAATCGGTGATAAAACTACGGCAAGAGGCTGGAAACTTCAGGGATGGAATGTTGGAATATTCCACTGGGGGCAGTTTGCTGACGAAGATGAAGTAAAAGATGCTGAAGCTAAAATGTGGAGCAAAAACGGTCCTAAAGGCATGCGCTATCGCCTAAGTGACGGCAGCTACAGTACNATTCAGTCTCCTGATATGTCTGTTAGTGAACTTGCCTTTGAGCAAATCACTATTGCACTCGAAAACAACACTTCAGGNAATATTCGTTTCGCNGGTCACTCTNTAGGTAATCAACTTGCNGTTAACGTTGCAGATATGATTAACGANGGCATTAATGATGGCTCNGTATCCAGTAACCTTATGCCTAATCGTATAGAGCTATTAGATCCATTCTGGTCACAAGATGGTAAAAGTTACCTAGGCGATGAAAATGGCGATGGCCAAAATGATTGGACGGGTGAAAGAGTTAAATGGGCTATTCGCGATTTAATTGCAGATCAAGATATTGCCGTTACATGGTACAAAACATCTGCCATATTTGACCTATGGATCGGTGATCAAAATACTTCATTAGAAAGCACTGTAGCCCTTATCAACAATCGTTTCTGGTATTTAGATGCATGGGATATTGCATCAAAGCACGTGCATGCACGCAAATGGTACTTCCAGTCGATGAGGTCAGCTGCTCCGGAAGANGTTACGATAAACTGGTGGGGACGCCGCAGCGAAACAGGTTACGATGCAGCGAGCGCATCAACATCAGATAACCGCATCAAGGTCATGATGGGAAATACTTATGAATGGGATCAGGTAGAAGGCCGATATACAGCCGACCCATCTGATGATCAATTTGAAGTGAAAGACTATTAAAATCCGTTAAAACCAGCCTGTAGTTTTATGCATGCATAGGCTGATATCTGATGTATAGTGGTGTAAAGAGAAGCTCTTTACACCACTCGTTCTAATTATTCATACCGTACTTAATTAATATGCTTTTATAAGCAGGTGTTTTCTTAAACTTGATCAATGCTTCACCAAACTTCTTAGCAATAATTTCATACCCAGCCTTTCTAGCAAACGCTAAGTGATTGTCTACAGAGCAAAAGCGTGATCCGTTTAAAATCTTGGTTGTATCTGAAATTCCCATTTCACGCGCTGTAAAAAGGCCAACCAAATCTACTTCAGCAACTAAATCGACATGTTTATTTGTTAGCATGTTAAAGCTCTGTTCTAGGGTCGCCACCCTTGANGCAGATAATAATAATTTAGTATTATCAAGCTCTGGGCANTATTTATATCCCAGCATAGCAGCGACCTTTAAAGACTCAAGATCACTTAAGTTCTNAAATTTTATTTCATCATTATCACGCATAAAAAANACAGTAGAGGCNCTAGAAAGTGGCTCNATAGGANANTGTAAAAAGCTTCTTCGATAGGCTGTCGGTGCAGCAGACAGTATTGCATCNGCTTTTTTAGCCTTAACATGCAGAAGACTNCGCTTCCAAGGCATCATTTCGATTTTGCCTTCAATTCCTAACTCTTTTAAAACAGACAAAGCAATTTCAGCATCAAGACCAGCAGGCTTTCCATTATGCATATAAACATATGGAGGCCACGGGTCAGTAACAATAATAAAAGGGACATCTGCATTAGTGACATTAATGCCAGCTAACATCAATACAAGTACTAATAGTTTGCTAAAAGACTGCATACAAACTTATTCCATTTTTAACTTAATCTCTTACAACTAATAATAGTTTAAGAATTAGAGCAACTGTCAACATTATCAGAATATTAATNAGTACTAAGTAGCCTTATCGAACATTGCTACCCTACTGGCTTTATTTCCAGCCCTGAAGCCATACATCCGTATTTTTTAACACCTTCCAATCAATAGGCTCAGCACGATTTGAAATAATTGCTTCGATCAAGCAATGAATAACTTCACCTTCTTCGTCAAATTTAAGCTCGGTAATCATAAAGTGCTTTTCTTTATTGACTGGTTTTACAGCAGTCCATTTACTATTAAGCAATTTTTTCGGGTTAATTTTTGTCATTGTTTTTGGCTCTTATCACAAATAATTACGCTAAGGACTGTATCTCTACATTTATTAAACACATGCATCACGCCTAACTTCTACCAAGCTAGTTGCTTCTTCATTTACCGCTGCATCAAATGATTCAATACCATTCTTCTTAATTAATTCATATTCACTTGAAAATATTGGAATAAGCCAGCTAAGTTTCACATGCTGCATACCGATATAAAAATTATTCAACTCACTTGGTTCGCCACGCGGTTCATCGAACAACAAAGCCTTAGGCCAATCATTAGGAGCATTTTCACCGATTTCTTCTGACACTATTTCTTCAGGTTCCAGATTACGTCCTTCNGTAAGTATAATGTAACTGCAGATACTCAATATGTAATTATTAATAAATTCAATTTGATCATCGACAATATCATAAGGCAAAACCATTAATAATTCCGAGTTACAGCGTTTACCACTAGGAAATATGTAAGATGATAAGCCGATAGTAGCAACTCTAGAAACCTGATCCATATCTTCACCAGGAAAAATATAAAGCTCAATCGCCTCCTCTTTAACTTGAGAAGACTTTATCGATACAATATTTCGAGATTCAGGCACCCCCCAGCATTTAATATATTCGGCTAGGATAACTGATCGCTTAATATCAAATTGTAAATTCATACGTGTATACTTCTTATAAGTTCGAATTCACCACTCCTTTCTTTACTACATTCTTTCACTATAGATAACAAGAAATCAAAAGAGAGTAGTTTTTATCAGTGTAATATAAGTAAGATATGAAATAAATTTTAAAATGACATTTACGGGTATTGTCTACGACCTTGTTTGTACCGATACATCCGTTCATCAGCGAGTGATAAACATCCCGATTGATTCAAAGATTCAAAGCTTGTAGCAATGCCAAAGCTAAGACCAATATCTTTCCATTCCATAGTTTTTAATGTTTTCTCTGACTTTAGAAGTATATTTTCTAGNATTATTGGTAAAGTTTTTATTTCTTTANAATTATCAACACTTGCCACAATTATAAATTCATCACCACCGCAGCGAAATACAGTGCCTAGATCATGCAATTCTTTTTGTATAATCTCTGCTGTAGCTATTAATATTTTATCTCCTTCATCATGCCCTAAGTTATCATTAATTTTTTTCAATCCATCCAAGTCGATGAATGCAATGCAATAATTCCCAGTTAAACTAGCTAACTTTTCATTCTGTGCAAAACGATTTCCAATTTTTGTTAATGGGTCAATACGTGAAATAGCATAACTACGGCGAAACTCTTGCTGTTGAATTTGCAACCATTTTGCTAGGGAGAGCAAGATGCATATACAATCAACTGTCAATGCAATTTGTACAATAACTTCAAACGACACATCCCAAGATATATGATAAATATGAGACAATACAAATCCAGTAAGCGACAATCCATATAAAGCATTACCCACTAAATAGTACTTAGCTCTAAAATCTTGTTTCTTTACCATAAATACACCAGTGCCAATACACAATGGNATCCATATAGCTGCAATGATGTGAGATATTACATAATTAATTATAAAAGGCAGAAAGGGCATAACCATGCCCAGTGCTAAACATACGATTGATAAGAGATTAAATACCCTATTCAACCTGAGGTGATCTCGTGGGCAATTAAATAATAACTTTGTGAACTGACTTGCAGAGGCGACAGCAAAAGGAAATATAATAATTCCAATATAAACAGGATTGTAGCTAGATAACGTCAGTAAATGACCAAAGCTTCCTGATGCAGTCCACCAGCCGACACCTTGAATTCCAATATAACCAGCACAAGCTAAAGTAACTAAATATCCAGTTCTTAAATATACAAACAATGCTATTAACGCCAAAGTAATCATGACGCCAAATGAAATAGAATCAATACTATTAACAAGAAATTGTTTGTTATAAAACTCTGGTTTATTGTAGATTTTTAGGACGGCAGGTGTTGCAAACAACTTTGCCTGAACATATATCCAAACCGTGCCTCTTTCTTTATATTTTAAAGGAAGAGAAAAAGTTTGAGAGTGAGCGATCTTTGGATTTTGACTCTTTAGCTGACCAAAATTTTCTAATGGCTTTATATCTCCATTATCTGCTTGCCAAAATGCAGTTCCTATATCCAGATAAACAGCACTGATATTTACGAACCAAATATCATTTATTTCATTACTATTAATTATTTTGATTTTAGTAAGATAAGCGCCGNTANCAGCTAGTGTCGATGCTATTGGTTTTGCTTTACTGTATAAATAATTTAATTCTTCAAAGGTTGGGTTTCTATTTAGAGATTCNGTTTGATACCAAAGCGANTATTCATCTACCTCTATTNGCTTCAAATCNTTTAATACAATATAAGGTACTGATTCTATGGCACTTACAGAGTTTGAAAAAACATAAAAGACAAAAAATAGAATGTATTTAATCATGACCCACACATTTATAATGACTTTAAGAAGCATCTAACCATTGGCATAACTAGCCATTTATTTTTCCATNTAGGTTATAAANTTTTCAATCTATTTCACTTAATCATTCATCCTATAAAGTGCAGCAAGCGGCTAATNAAAAGCAATCATTTAGCCGATATAAGCTACTAATAATGATAGCTTAAATTTCTTATACCACTAATATTTTTAAGCGATACATTGGCTTTTGTTACGCTAAAGGCTGGTATTTCCTGCATCAGGCACTTTGCCCAAGTTTTTATAAAAGTGTATCTGCGACTGTGCCAGAGTCGCATCTTGTTTGAAGCCCACAAAAAATGTTACGTTAATCACTACAAAAATAAGAACTAAAGCCTTATATAGAGGCTTTTCATGAAGGATTTCCATAATGAACAGCATAATCAAAAAAGGGGTTGTAGGCAGTGCACTTGCTCTCGTGGCGTACCTAGCCTTTTGGCCCGTAATAGTTGAACCTATTGCCTGGCAAGCACCTACTAATTTAGGCTATACCGGTGACTTTCCTAGAAACCAAGATCTAAGCCCTATAGAACGCATCGAATTAGAAGGAGATATTGGTCCAGAGGACTTAGCCCTCGACCAAAAAGGTAATGTTTATTTCGCATTATTAGGCGGGGATATCAAATTTTTAGATGTCGAGGGTAACATTCAACCCTGGGTTAATACTGGCGGTCGCCCGCTAGGCATAGAGTTTGATCAGCAAGGTAATTTATTAGTCGCTGATGCATTCAACGGATTATTGAATATTTCTCCTGACGGCAAGATTACTACCTTGGTTGATAGCGTTGATGGTATTGCGATTAATTATGCCGATGATGTGGATATTGCGACTAATGGCAATATTTACTTTTCAGATGCTTCATCAAAATTCCATGCAAAAAAATACGGTACTTACGGAGCGAGCCTACTCGACATAAATGAGCACGGTGGCCATGGACGCATTGTTGAATATAACCCAGCAACTAAAGTTTCAACGGTATTAGCACAGGGCATAAACTTTGCGAATGGTGTAACACTAAGTCATGACGAACAGTCTGTGCTGTTTAATGAGACTGGAACTTATCGAGTGATGCGCTTAGGCCTGAATGGTCAACAACGTGGAAATCTAGAGGTTGTGATTGATAACCTACCCAGTTTTCCTGATAACATCGCGAAAGGCAGCAATGGAGTATATTGGCTTGGACTAGTTAGCCCACGAAGTAAACCATTAGATCTACTATCAAATTTCCCAAATATGCGGAAAGTTATTCAGCGCTTACCCGAGGTTTTACGCCCCAAGGCACAACACTACGGCCACCTTGTTGCCATTAACGATGCAGGTGAGGTTATACACAACCTACAAGACCCTCTCGGCAAATATGGTCATACCACAGGGGCATTAGAAGTCGGTGACAAGCTTTATGTGAGTAGCTTGCATGAAACGGCATTAGGGGTGATTAACAATATCAATCAGTAGATAGAAATGAAGGGCTAGCGAGAAAGTGAGGCTACCTCATCTTCTGATAAATATCGCCACTGCCCTTCTTCCACATCGAGTTGAACTTCTCCAATCTTTTCACGATGCAAGCTTATGACTCGATTACCCACTGCAGCAAACATCCGCTTAACCTGGTGATACTTACCTTCCGTTATCGTCAACAAGACTTCTTTGCTTTCGTTTTTTTGACTAGGTAATACTTCTAGCAAGGCGGGTAAAGTAAGTTGTTGCTCACCTTGTAATTGAATACCCTGTTTGAACCAAGCTACAAGCTCTTCAGCTTTATCGTCAGCAATACCATATGACAATCCAACACGGTAGACCTTGTTACACGCTTTATCAGGGCGAGTAATGTTATAAGTCCAGCGCCCATCATCCGTTATGAGCACTAGCCCTGTAGTATCAACATCTAAGCGACCTGCAATGTGCAGTTCATCGAGTTTATCTATGGTCTGATCCTGACGAGCGCTTGCTTGCATAGCGAACAAATTGAATAAAGAGGGGTAATCACCATCTGTATTTGAACAAATAGTATTTGCAGGTTTATGCATTAAAAGATAACGAAACGGACGTGCTTTTAACCTCTCTCCCCCCATAGTAATCACATTATCTTCGTGAACTTGCGTTATTTCGTCTACTATTATTTTATCATTAACTATAACCTCACCCGCAAGAATACGGCGAGTGGCTTCAGCTCGACTTAATTCGGTGCTTTTACAAATAAATTTATCTAAGCGCATAATATCATTTTGCTATATACAGCCTAATTTTCCTGAAGTTAAATAATGGCTAGGTACGACACTATTACGATATTAAGTTGTTTAAAATCAATCATAAAGGTTAGTAATGTGTGTTATTTCATAGATGTTTTCTTGTAATAAGCGTTCAATAGCGTTATTACGAAAACATATAAAGTATATCACCACTGAATAATGAAAAATTCTATTTTTAGCAATCATTCGTTAACATTGAGTAGTCTACGCTTTCCCTTATTTTGGCAAGTACTATTGGCTATCACTTTAGTTTTAGGTATTTCTATTGCCACCCTTTGGGGATATTTACAGATAAACTTCAGCGATTTGATGCAAAAACAAATTGATACCTTTGCACATACTATTACTCATCAAGCAGCCAGTAGCGCTTCAGAGATGCTAATGGCAGATGATTACTTAACGCTATCCTCAATGCTCGAAAATACAGTTCGTACAAGCAAAAATATTATCTCTATTTCAGTTCAAGATGATGAAGATAGAACGGTTGCCCTAGCCTTAGGAAATAAAGAAAACGAGAGCCATAACATTAACGCCAGTAGTAATAGTAATCGCAGTGACTATAAGGCAGACATAATTTTTCACGAAATTAAAGCTGGTACGATTCAACTTAGCATCGATAATAGCGCGATTAGTGACTCTCTTACCCAAACACTGAGAGCGCTAGGGATTATTTTAGTTGGTATTATTCTACTAGCCATAGGGAGTAGTATATTAATTGCTAAACGCTTAACTCAATCGTTAAAAGATTTGCAGTTAACAACTCAGCAAGTAGCCGATGGTAATCTATCCCCTATTTTACCTAATATAAAAAATAATGAAGTTGGTGATTTAGTAAAAAGTTTTGAGCATATGTTACAAGGCCTACGTGACAAAGAATCCATAGAAAAAAACTTCAACTCATTTATATCAAAAGATATTGCCAAAGATATTCTATCTGATTTAGATCAACCCAAAAAACCCTTAAAGCATGTAACTGGTTCGGTATTATTTGTTGATATCGTTGGTTTTACTCAACTTAGTGAGATCGAAACTCCAGAAAGAATCGCTGATGCGTTAAATCAATATTATTCACTTTTACATCAAGTAAGTAAAATTTACTGGGGCAGTGTCGACAACTTCATTGGTGATGGTGCCATGCTCACTTTTGGGGTACATGTAGATAACCCTAAGCACAGCATTAATGCTATTTGTGCAGCCAATATTTTTATTCGCTTAAGTAAATCCTTAAACAAACATAGAGCCAAGAATAATCTTCCAGAACTAAACTTTAGACTTGGAATGCATTGTGGCGACATGCTAGCAGGCGCGATAGGCGACCAAGAACGTATGCAATTTACTATTAGTGGTGATACCGTCAATGTCGCTGCAAGATTATGTGACTTAGCAAGCCCAAATAAATTATTAATTAGTGAAAGTGTCTATTTACATCCTGCCTGCCACTCTTTACTAATAACTGAAGCCAGTGAAAGCTTTAGCGTCAAAGGAAAAACCCATCCTATTAATTGCTTCAATGTTATTAAATTGGTACCTCAATTTAACCGTATTTTAATGCAGCAAGAAAACGAACTTATAGCGATGCAACAGTATGTTTAAACTTATTGCGCTCTTTCTAACTCTATACTCCCTTTTAATGCTAACTGGCTGCTCTACAATTTCAGGTGTTTTTGGACATACTAGTACAGAAGAGCTTATTAAGAATCATCAATATCAAAAAGCCATCGATCAAATCATGGCAGAAAACCCACATAATCAAGCGCTACTGCTCAAGATAAAAGTACTCGCAAAAAAACAGAGTAAAGAACAAAGTAAAAAAATTAACCAGCTTGTTAAACAGAAGAAATGGGGAGAAGCTCGACATCTATTAAATCAATTAAAAGAAAATCAACCTAATTCAACTTCACTACCTTCGTTAACATTACTTNTTGATAAGGCTCAACATGAGGAAGAACGCATAGTAAATACCAATAGAGCGCTAGCTGAAGCTAAGTTATTAAATGTGCAGTTTATTCAGCAAGATTTATTCGATCGTATCCACTACAACCAGATTAATTGGTTTTCTCCACATCAAGGCTTAGTAACAAAAAAGAAAGCGCTGGCGGAAGAGCTTCTTCACTTATCAACTCAGGCACTTCTTGTCAAAGATTATAAAAATGCACAGAAAACGTATGAAAAAGCGATTGAACTTGATAAGGAGTTAGGAGCCAGAGAAATTACAGACGCCATTAAAACAGGACTTAGTGAGCAGAGTAATAAAGCAATTAATGAGCGCCAAGAATCATTAATTCGTCAATTATATTTAGCCATTGATAAAAAAGATTTCGAGTATATTTTAAAAATTCAGAGTATTTTATCTAATCGAATTTTTAATGGGCCACAAGTTGCGAGAGCACTAATTAAGGCAACAGAGATTCGTCAGGAATATTCTAAAAAACTCGACACCAGCGCATCAAAAGAATATCGAAAGGGCAATATATCTACCGCTGTAACGCAATGGCAGCAGGCGTTGATATTAACCCCAGAAGAAATAGATATACAAGAGAAGCTATTAAGAGCAAGAAAAGTTCAACGGAAGTTAGATAAGCTGACATCTGATGAAAATGATTAAAATTCAATATTATAAATAGAAAGGGAGAATTTTGAGGTACGATAAAACAAAACAGTGGACGGCAAAGCCGACCAACTGTTTTACGTGCTTTGGCTGAGGCTTAGATAGCTACAACTTTATTTGCACAAGGGCCTTTTTGCCCTTCTCCAACTTCAAACTCAACAGCTTGGCCGTCGTTCAAAGTTGCGTAACCGCCACCAGCTTGGATTTCTGAATGGTGTACAAAAAGATCCTTGCCGCCATCTTCAGGTGTAATAAAACCGAAACCTTTATCGGCATTAAACCACTTAACGATACCTTTACTCATGCTCTTTACTCTTCATTATTGGTGAAATATTTAAGTTATACTCGAATTCACCAGTCCGAATACAAGATTTGATAAAGACTCGTAACAAAGCTGTTTAAAGCCAAATTAGTTACATTTACCACACCCTACGTAGACAATCACATGAATATGCCTAAATTACAACTTATTGATTCATTAGAAACATAGCAATGCCATTGATTATTGTATGCTGTATAAATAAGAACTAAGGCATAAGAGCCAATATTTATTATAAAACCTTGATCTGTATGGTGTCCCAAAAGCCATAGTACGCCATACTAGCTAAACTGAGTCATTGTGGAACCTAACTATCATGGAATTTGTCGATAACTTTATTCTACTATTTACCGAGTCTGCGCCTTACCTATTACTAGGTCTATTATTGGCAGGCATTATCCGAATGCTGGTTCCTGATAGTTGGATTACAAAGTTTTTAGGTGAAAAGAGTTCTGTCGTAACCGCAGCTGTTATAGGAACACCAATACCACTATGCTCTTGTTCCGTTATTCCTACTGCTATTGGCATTCGTCGCGCAGGCGCTAGTAAAGCCAGTACTGCTAGTTTTATGGTTGCGACACCCGAAACAGGCGTAGACTCCATAGGTGTCACCTTAGCGCTTATGGGGCCTGTAATGGCCATTGCTCGACCTATTTCAGCCATATTATCTGCAATTACTGCAGGATCACTGGTTCGCCTTTGGGATACTGAGACTCCACCGATTCAAGAANAAGCTGTTAAAAGCTGTTGCGGTGGAAAAAAGAAACAAGAACTAGGCTTTAAAGAGAAACTTAAAAATGCCGTTTTTTATGGCTATGGAAAATTATTATCCGATTTTATGGGCTGGTTACTTATTGGGTTGGTGTTTGCGGCGCTGATTCAAACCTTTATTCCACCAACACTATTAAGCGAATACGGCAATGGCATTTTTGCCATGTTAATCGCCGTCTTAATTTCTATCCCTATGTATATCTGCGCAACAGCATCGACGCCAATCGCTGCGGGATTAATGCTATNAGGTGTTTCTCCAGGCGCTGCCTTGGTATTTATGCTAACAGGCCCTGCAACGAATATTGCTACCTTAATGGTTGTCAAAAATGAGCTGGGAATAAAATCATTAATCGGTTATTTAACCGGAGTAATTCTGACAGCTCTAGTAATGGGCTTCGGCCTTGATTGGATGATTGAATATTTTCAACTAACGATTGAAGTAAGCCAAGGAGGGCATGGAGATATGACCTCTTTGCTGTATTCAGCATCTGCCGCCATTCTAGCGAGTTTAATTATTTGGCAATACAGTAAAAAGTTAAAAGAGAAATTGACAGCTTAGCCTGTATATTTTTGCTCAAAAAAAGTTCATTTCTGTGGTGCCTGTTATTGACAAGATTATTTGCTTAAGTGTAATTTTACATTGTATAGTTANCGCATAAATATTCGACTTACACTTAAATAATAAAAATAACGGTCCCATCCTAATGACTCAAACAAATGCAATATCAACAGGACAATTCCTGCGTCGATTACCTAATTTTTTAATGTCTTTACCTAGTTTGCTCAAAGGCATTCGTATGGCCACAAATACAGACCTTACAAAACCCGTAGGTCTAGCATTATGCTTTGAAGAGGCCGTTCTTAAAAATCCTAATGGCCCTGCAGTTATAAGCGAAGGGCGTTCCATTAGTTATCGAGAAATGGATAGCTGGGCGAATCGTATTGCCAACTTATTATTAAGCCGTGGAATAGAAAAAGGCGATAGCGTAGCCATTCTGCTAGATAACCGCCCTGAATTATTAGTAAGTGTACTGGCCTGCTCAAAAATTGGTGCTGTAAGCGCAATGCTAAATACCGCACAAAAAGGAAAAGTTTTGGCCCACAGCATTAATATTGTTTCACCTAAATGCATTATTGCCGGTGAAGAACACTACGATGCTTTCGAAAAGATCCGTGATAAGTGTGAGTTGAAACATCACTTTTATTTACACGATGGTGATACGCTTGCTGAGATTGGGAGTGCACCTGATCACTGGGAAAATCTTGCTGAATTAGTTCAAACTCAATCATCTGATAATCCTGGACTAACCCAGAGTATCAGACCCGAAGATCCGTGTTTTTATATCTACACCTCTGGCACAACGGGTTTGCCTAAAGCGGTGATTTTTAACCACGGTCGATTTATGAAATTGATCGGAAACTTTGGCTTAGTCGCAGTGCGTTTAAAAAGTAGTGACAGGATTTATGTTCCTCTGCCTTTTTTCCATGCGACCGCTTTGGCCGTCTGTTGGTCATCCGCTATTCCTAATGGTGCAGCCGTTATCATGGCCCGAAAATTCAGCGCCTCACATTTTTGGGATGATATCCGAAAATTCTCTGCAACTTCATTTGGTTATGTCGGTGAAGTATGTCGATATCTGTTAGACCAACCTGAAAAAGCCAATGACACAGAGCACAACATTCGCATCATTGTTGGAAACGGCTTGCGTCCTGCTATTTGGAAAGACTTTAAAAAACGCTTTAACATCCCAAAAATCATGGAATTTTATGCCTCCAGTGAAGGGAATATCGCTTTTAGTAATCTATTAAATTTTGACGAAACTGTCGGTATTAGTCCTCTGCCTTTTGCCATAGTAAAGTACGACCGAGATAACGATGTGCCCCTACTTGATAAAAAAGGTCATATGATTAANGTGAGCAAAGGCGAGTCAGGTCTATTAATTGGAAAAATNACCCCCAAAACGCCTTTTCACGGTTATACCGATCCTAAGAAAACTCAAGCGGTTATTTTTGAAGGAGTCTTTGAAAAAGACGACCGTTGGTTTAATACTGGCGATATTATGCTAGATATGGGTTTTCGCCATGCTCAGTTTGTCGACCGTACCGGGGATACTTTCCGATGGAAAGGAGAGAATGTTTCGACTACTGAAGTTGAATCGTTATTAGAAGATGCCAGTGATGTTACTGAAGCCATTGTTTATGGTGTTGAAATTCCTAACACTAATGGTCGAGCCGGTATGGCAAGCCTGAAGTTAAACAGTCCTTCTGAGAGCTTTTGCTTCACTCGTTTCGTGTCTGAACTCAAAGAATCAACACCAGAATATGCAATCCCCGTGTTCTTGCGTATTAACCAGGATATTTCCCTAACGGGCACTTTCAAGCACATGAAAACCCCATTGAAGAATATGGGCTTCGACTTATCTAAGGCAGACAGCCCTATTTATGTGCGCTTACCGAAAGCAGATAAATACATACCTCTAGATGAGATAACTCAGAAACAAATTGAAAACGGTGAAATTCGTTATTAATTAGTACAAGAAGGTAGAAGGTTCAGCTGCTCACATTGTTTTAGGCTGTGTGAGCGGCTTTATCTGACTTCATATAGTCAACAATGAGTGCTTCCAATTTATCGTCAAAATCACTTTCAAGTTCATCCAGCTTCATGTCAAACAGCTCAAGATACTGCCCTGCTTGAGATTCACTGATTCTTTTATTCATTAGTGCATACTCTGTTTCAGGAAGCGTTTTATCACTTCTCGGAACTATACTCCAAACGATGAAGTCTGTGGCTAAGACTTGAAATGCTACTTGCGCGATATCACAGAAATCAGAGATGAGAGCTCCGCCTTGAGGCCCTAAACAGCCTGGTTCAACTCGGAAGGTCACGGATAACTTTTTATCTTCCGACAAAGGTAATACGTTCATTATCGTTCTAGCCTACTATCAGATTTATTTCACTATAATTAATTTTCTCTACTAAGAACCCTAGCAGCCCTAGCCATTTCTATGTCTATTTACGCTATTTTAAAGCCTATTCTTCTAATATTAAAAATGACTAACAAGACATCCTCTCGCCTGATAACCGATTAATAATATTTGTAACCTCCAAAAAGAACCAAAAAGGGTGAACATCCGTATGACCTATATGAACATGCTACGGCGACTCACAAATTAGTAGAATATGGTTATGACGGTAAATATTGAAACATTACGTGATGGCGAAAATGCACTCGAAAATGCACCAAAAGCAGAACTGGACGATGGTCGATTCTGCATTCCTCAGCACTACCTAAGCTACCAGCATACACTGCGGTCTGTTGAACAGATTTTATTGGATATCGATTGTGATCCTCGTTATCCCATTTTTGCGAGTCAGGATACGTCAAGCCATGAAGCGGGTATTTATATACAAGTAGGTATCATTGGTATTGATAACTATAAAGCTGGCACGAATCAGCAAGAGAAAATTGTTTATGGCCGTAAATGGCGGGTTGAACCACAACTCCCGACTTCGGAAATAATTCAAACGGTATTTTTAGCACTAAAAAAAGCACGAGAGCACGAGATACGTGAGTTATTCCGCCTTGAATACCAAGAAAAGATAACGACTCCGTTCAATAATCATCATGACTTACCCTTACTGACTAATATCCGAGAGCGCTTGCAATCAGACACAAGCCTATCGAACGCTCAAGACACTGTTAAATTTAGCACTGATATCCAACAAGTATTAGAGTCTGTTCATTACGATGGGACAAAGTTCGAACTACTGAGTTTTATAAAAAGGCCGACCGGAGAATATTTGGTTGAACTTGCTAGTGTACAAAATCCTAATCAATCATTGCATGGCTTGAACTCTACGTCGTTTATCAGCTTCTTTATTAGTAAACTCAATATCAATCACTTTCTTAATCAATTAATGCAGCAGTTAATTCACTTAAGTGATCGCTACATTGATGAAAACTTTCACTATCGTGGCTTTAATCGCTTTAGCTGGGATAATGATGTTAAAGCCATCGCACAGCTATCAAGCGAAGTGAGGCAATTACATAAATCGGAAGATGCTGAGAGCTTTAACCTACATTGGAAACAAAATAACTATGAAACGGATCGTAGCCGCATTCCTGTGGTTTCTTCTGGACAGCTATGGCATAAATTGAAAAGACAACTAGCGCCTTTTTCACCAAGTGAAAGCACTCTACCCATAAAAGCTAAGATTTGAGGCTGGTGAATAAAACTTGGTCTATAGTTTATAAACTCATAGATTATATATTAAGAGATGCTCATGTTTCTTACCCGACTCGTATATGCAAGTTCAATTAGCGATAAATTCAGTTGTGATGATGTTGAACATATCCTTGCTGAAGCTAGAGAGCACAATAAAGAGAATAATGTCACCGGTATGCTCTGCTTCGACAGTAAGCACTTCCTGCAATGTATTGAGGGCTCTAGAATAAACGTTAATAATACTTACCATAAGATATTAAATGACAAGCGACACTGTCAGGTCATAATTTTAGACTACAAAGAAATCCCTATGCGAGAATTTAGTGACTGGTCGATGGGGTATTTGCCTGAATCAAGCCTTACAACATCTCTTAATCTTAAGTACTCTGGAAGCGCCGAATTTTCACCTTATGATATGTCAGGTGATGGCGCTCACTTGATGTTGCTGGAACTTAAGGAATTGACAGAGCCTGCTTGCTAGCTAATTTCTCTTAGAAGTTCACGCGCAATAATGACACGCTGTATTTCACTGGTACCTTCATAAATGGTGGTAATACGAACATCTCGACTGTAACGCTCTAATGGAAATTCTTTCACATAACCATACCCCCCCATCATTTGTAATGCGGTATAGCAGGCATTATTCGCCTTTTCAGAAGCAAACAGTTTTGCCATTGAAGCTTGCTTTGAAAACGGCAGGCCTTTTTCTTTTGTATCAGCGGCGTTCATTAATAATAAACGCGCTGCTTCTAAATCGGTGTAGGCATCAGCCATCATCCATTGTAAGCCTTGGAAGTTAGCAATAGGCTGGCCAAACTGTTCGCGTTCAGTGATATAAACTCTGGCGTAATCCATAGCCGCTAAACCTACGCCTAATGCCAATGATCCTATACCAATACGCCCACCTGCCAATTCACTAACAGCCACCTTGAAGCCTTGATTTAACTCGCCCATTAACGCATCTTTCGGAATGCGACAATCATCAAATACAACTTCATTCGTCGCCGAGGCATTTTGCCCCATTTTTTCTTCAGCTTTTGAGATCGAAAGCCCAGGAGCATTTCGCTCAACTAAGAAACACGAGATACCTTTGCCTCTCGATAAGCTCTTATCGGTTANCGCCCAAACAACAAAAACACCGGCATATTCGGCACTGGTAATAAATTGTTTACTTCCATTTAAAACCCATTCATCGCCATCTAAAATTGCATTGGTTTTCATATTAGACGGATCGGAACCCGCCGTTGTTTCTGTTAAACAAAAACATCCTGCTGGATACTCACCACTGCACAATTTTGGTAGATATTTTTCTTTTTGTTTTTCACAAGCAACGACCTGAATCACCTCCGCCACCATGTTGGTGACCGACATTGTGACGGCTGTAGAAGCACACGCTTTCGCGATTTCAGTAATCGCTAAACTGAATATAATTGTACCTGCTTCTGTACCACCGTATTGACCATCAATATTGAGCCCCATAAAACCCAACTCGGCTAATTTTTTCAAATTGGCGAGAAAAATTTCACGACCACCATCACCCGATAGTTGGTCTGCTACAGGCGCAAGTTCTGACTGGGCAAACTTTTTTGCCATTTGCTGAATCATCAGCTGATCGTCATTCAGTGTCATATCCATAGTGTGCTTCTCTTGTAATTATTAATTTATTTTTATTATGTTAACAATCGATTATGGAGCAATGCCATNATCTCGAAATTGTTTGGGCGTCTGCCCCGTCCATTGCTTAAAGGCTCGTGTAAAACCAGCGGGTTCATTAAAACCAACTTCTCGTGCTACTTGGTTAATTGCTAGAGTTTTATTATTTAATAATTTCATCGATTGGTTTTTACGAAGAGTATCTTTTATCGCTTGGTAGCTGCTATTTTCTTCTTTTAAACGTCGGCGTAAATTGCGCGAGCTCATATTAAAGTAACTCGCAACCTCTTCAATTCGAGGCATAGCTTCGATTGTACTTTCCCCAATAAAATTCATTACCTGCGTTGTAAAGGTACTATGAAACATAGGTTTACTGAGTAAGTCTGCGGGAGAATTTTTTAGAAATTCTTTTAACTCTCTTTCTTTTTGCTTAATTGGTAATGAAAGGGCACTACTTTCAAACACAATACTATTTTCGTTTTGATTAAAACGACAATGGCAAGGTAATAACAAACTGTATTCTTTTACATGCTCTGGGGATGGGTAACTGAAGTTAGCGTATTTAAGCGGAACTTTCTGCCCCACCAGCCAAATAGAAAANCGATGCCAAACTAATAAAAAGAACTCTGTTAAAAAATTATCTGGATCTAATTCAGGGCTTTCTACACTGAAACTTAATACAGCCCCGTCATCGTTTTCTTCAAATACAAAGCTGATGTCATTACGAATAGTTTGATAAAAATGAGCACCTTGGATTAATGCTTCCCTTAAAGTCTGACATTGAATGGCCTGACGGGCCATGATGGCAAAGACCCCTTGTTTACAGCGAAGCTGAGTAAAGCCCATAAACTCGTCATTCATCACCTGCCAAACCGACTGAATGAGCTGTGTCACTTTTTCAGGGGGTAAGCGCTCACACCTACCCTCGGATAAATCAGCGGCTCGTAACAAAGCCGCAGTATTGTAATTCAACCGCTTAGCACCGCTAACAATCACTGCGAGATAGTGAGGTGAAATAGTGAGTGTNTTTTTATTCAGAACAANTATGTCCGTTTAAGTTATTTATTATTAAACATACTAGGTTATTCGGTACTAACTTTACACCCCTTGTCCGTTTTTGATAATAATTTAGCCCTTTATGACATTGCTTGGCTTGGCTAATTTCGCCACTATCTAGGTAAGTAATTTAGTAACCATTCAGCTGGTTTTACAAATCGATTAATGACTGGTTATTTTGTGCATTAAAAAAATAAAAAGGTTATTCAGATGGATATTAAAGGTGTACCAGCGGTTGTAACAGGTGGCGCTTCAGGTTTAGGTGAAGCGACGGCAAGATTTCTGGCCAGCCAGGGCGCTAAAGTTGCTTTGTTCGATGTACAAATGGATAAGGCTGAGACCGTCGCTAAGGAGATCGGAGGTATTGCTGTTTTTTGTGATGTGACCAGCGCCGAGAGTGCCGAGAAAGCAATTCAAACAGCAAAAGAAGCTCATGGTGATTGTGGCATTGCTGTGAACTGTGCAGGTATTGGAAACCCTAGCCGTATTATTGGCCGTGAAGGTCCGATGTCGTTGGAATTTTTTAACAAAGTAATTCAAGTAAACCTTGTTGGCTCGTTTAATATTTTGCGCTTAGCGGCAGACCAAATGAAAAACCGTGAAGCCAATGCAGATGGTGAGCGCGGCGTAATTATTTCTACAGCATCAGTTGCAGCCTTTGAAGGTCAAATTGGCCAAGCGGCTTACTCGGCATCGAAAGGTGGCATTGTGGCGATGACCTTACCTGCCGCTCGTGAACTGGCTAAATTTGGTGTACGTGTTCTGGCAATTGCACCGGGCTTATTTATGACACCCATGATGGAGTCTTTTTCCCAAGAAGTTCAAGACAGCTTGGCGTCTACTTTGCCCTTCCCATCTCGTCTAGGTAAGCCCGCTGAATTTGGCCGTTTGGTAAGAGATATTGTGGAAAATCCAATTCTAAATGGTGAAGTGATTCGAATCGACTCCGCATTACGTATGGCTCCTAAATAGTAGATCCTGAACNACAGTGCCTTAATAAAAAGAAGGATATTTCCATGACAACTGAAGCTTATATTTTTGATGCCATTCGCACGCCTCGTGGTCGTGGTAAAGCGACTGGGGCTTTACATGAAGTCAAACCTATTACCTTGCTCTCTAATTTATTAATCAGCCTGCAAGAGCGTAATCAATTTGATACCGCTGCCGTGGATGACATCGTCATGGGCTGCGTTACAGCGATTGGTGATCAAGGTGCAGTAATTGCAAAAACCGCTGCACTTTCTGCTGGTTGGAATGATGATGTTGCAGGCGTCGTTCTTAATCGTTTTTGTGCATCTGGTTTAGAAGCCGTTAATACCGCAGCCATGAAAGTGCGATCTGGCTGGGAGCATTTGGTTGTTGCTGGCGGTGTTGAATCTATGTCTCGCGTACCAATGGGAAGTGACGGTGGCGCTTGGGCCATGGACCCAGAAACCAATGTCGCAACCGGCTTTATGCCTCAAGGTATTGGTGCCGATTTAATCGCAACCCTTGGCGGTTATTCTCGTGAAGATGTTGATGCCTTCGCTATGCGCTCTCATCAAAAATCTGCTGCCGCTTGGGAAAAAGGCGCGTTTAAAAATTCTATTATTCCGATGAAAGATCGCAATGGTTTAATACTGCTTGATCATGACGAATTAATTCGCCCTGACAGTACGGTTGAAACCTTGGGTAAACTAAAACCGTCTTTTCAAATGATGGGCGACATAGGTTTTGATGGCGTAGCAAAAGAAGCTTACCCACACGTAGAATCAATTAATCATGTCCACAGCCCAGGAAATTCCTCTGGCATTGTTGATGGNGCAGCNGCGGTTTTAATTGGCAGCGAAGCCGCGGGTAAACAATTTGGAATGAAACCTCGTGCACGCATTATATCCACAGCCGTTGTCGGCTCTGAACCAACCATTATGTTAGCTGGCCCTGGCCCTGCTGCACGCAAAGCATTAAACGTTGCAGGAATGGACGTTGCTGATATTGATTTGTTTGAAGTAAATGAAGCCTTTGCTTCTGTGGTGATGCGTTTTATCGACGAAATGGGAATCAGTGAAGATATTGTCAACGTTAATGGCGGGTCGATTGCTATGGGCCATCCTTTAGGAGCTACTGGCGCAATGATTCTAGGCACTTTATTAGATGAGCTGGAAGCCAGAGATTTAAAAACCGGTCTAGTGACGTTATGCGTTGGTGGCGGCATGGGCATCGCTACTATCATCGAAAGAATTTAAGTATTGAGCGAATATAAAGGACAGCGACATGAGTATAAGTTCAGTAATTTATGAAAAAGATCAGGACAAGATTGTTCACCTGATTCTTGATAAGCCTAGTGCCAGTGCCAACTTAATGGATAATGAATTTACAGAGTCATTATCTGCAGCCGTAGAAAAACTTCGCCAAGACGATTATGCCGGAGTTATTTTTCGTTCTGCTAAATCGACTTTTTTTGCNGGTGGAAATCTCGACGACTTATTCAACGCACAAAAAGAAAACGCTGATCAACTATACGACATGGTTAACCGTTTAAAACTTGCCATGCGCGAAATAGAAACTCAAGGAAAGCCTGTTGTTGCCTGTATTAACGGCGCAGCATTAGGTGGCGGTTGGGAGCTTGCGTTATCTGCTCATTATAGAATCTCATTAAAAAAAGATGCCCTTAATAAGGGAGTGATTTTAGGTTTACCTGAAGTCACCTTAGGTTTATTACCCGGTGGTGGCGGTGTCATACGTATGACACGCTTATTAGGCGTGCAAGCGGCAATGCCTTTCTTGTTGGAAGGTAAGCAATTTAAACCGGAAAAAGGTTTAGAGCTCGGTTTAATTAACGAAGTTGTTGATTCACCGGAAGCGATGCTCGAATCTGCTATTAAGTGGATTAAAGAAAATCCTGCTGCAACTCAAAGTTATGATGTCAAAGGTTACAAGGTGCCTGGCGGATTACCCAGCCAGCCAGCATTAGCTAAAATGCTGCCTATTGCACCTACTATGATTCGCGCAAAAACCAAAGGTACACTACCTGCGCCTGAATCTATTTTGGCCGTTATGATTGAAGGTCTGCAAGTTGATATCGATACAGCGATGCGTATTGAGTCGCGTTATTTTGTCGAGCTAGCTTGTGGCCAAGTGGCTAAGAACCTGATTGGTACTTTTTGGTATCAAATGAATGAAGTTAAAGCCNGTGCTGCTCGTCCGAAAAATATTGAACGAAAGAAAGTTAATAAGCTTGGTGTGTTAGGTGCAGGAATGATGGGGGCAGGTATTGCTTATTCTTCTGCACTCAAAGGTATTGATGTTGTTTTAAAAGATGTCAGCTTAGAAAGTGCTGAGAAAGGTAANGCCTATTCAGAAAATATTGTGAATAAAAAACTAAAGCAAGGTCGTTTGAGTGAAGANAAACGTGATGCTTTACTGAATGCNATCTTGCCAACAGACAGTGCACAACAACTAACAGGTTGTGATTTAGTGATTGAAGCGGTATTTGAAAATCGTGAATTAAAAGCTTCTGTTACTCNAGAAGCCGAAGCACAGCTTTCTGCTCAAGCCGTTTTTGCATCGAACACTTCAACTCTACCGATTACAGGCTTAGCGCAAGCATCCAAACGNCCTGAAAACTTTATTGGCCTGCACTTCTTTTCACCAGTAGATAAAATGCCGCTGGTTGAAATTATTTGTGGTNAAAAAACTTCAGATGAAACTCTTGCTCTAGCATATGACTATGTTCAACAAATTGGTAAAACACCGATTGTTGTTAACGATAGTCGTGGCTTCTATACCTCTCGCGTATTTAGCACATTCGCTAACGAAGGCATTGCCATGCTAGGTGAAGGTATCTCAGCCGCAGCAATTGAGAATGGAGCCTTCTTAGCGGGCTTTCCTGTGGGGCCATTAGCGGTAACCGATGAAGTGAGTTTAACCCTAGTCGAGAAGATCCGTAAGCAAACCATTTCAGATATGGAAGCAGAAGGTAAAGAGTACATCCACCACCCTGCTGAAACCACTGTCGATAAAATGGTTTCTCTTCACCGCGAAGGAAAACTCGCGGGTGCTGGTTTTTATTCATACCCAGATAAAGAACTAGCAAAAGGNTCTAAGAAACAGCTTTGGTCAGGCTTGAAAGAGAACTTTGAAAAAGCTGACAGAACGATTGATCTAACAGAAATTAAAGATCGCTTGCTTTACATTCAAGCTATCGAAACCGTTCGCTGCCTAGAAGANNATGTTTTAACGAGTGTGCGTGATGCCAATATTGGNTCCATTATGGGCATTGGCTATCCAGTGTGGACAGGGGGAAGTTTNCAATTTATTAATCAAACAGGACTCGATGCNTTTATTGAACGAGCTGAACAATTGCATGCNACTTGTGGCGAACGATTCNGTGTTCCAAAATTGCTAAAAGAGATGGNTAAAANTAATTTAGTTTTTGAAGACAAATAATTTTTAAAAAATAAAAATAGGAATAATAAAAAATGATAAAACGTACTGTNTTTGAATCTGAACATGACATGTTCCGTGATAGTTTCCGTAAGTTCTTACAAGAAGAAGCGGTACCTTTTCATGAGCAGTGGGAAAAGGATGGACAGGTTAGCCGCGATTTTTGGCGTAAAGCCGGCGCAATGGGGTATTTAAGCCCAACTGTACCAGAAGCCTACGGTGGNCCAGAAGCTGACTTCCGTTATAACGCAGTCGTATCAGAAGAAGTCGCTAACTTTGGTTTAACAGGTATTGGTTTTAACCTGCACTCCGATATCGCCGTGCCTTACTTAATGGCTTACGGTACAGAAGAACAAAAACAAAAATATTTACCGGGCTGTGTTAACGGCGATATTGTTACTGCCATTGCGATGACAGAACCTGGTACAGGTTCAGATTTACAGAATGTAAAAACCAACGCAGTTTTAAGTGACGATGGTGAACACTACATCCTTAACGGTTCAAAAACCTTTATCACCAATGGCCAACTGGCTGACCTTGTAATTGTTGTTGCTAAAACAAACCCTGACGCAGGCTCAAAAAGCAGTAGCCTTTTACTTGTTGAAACCGGCATGGAAGGTTTTGTAAAAGGTCAGAACTTGCATAAAATTGGTATGAAAGCTCAAGATACTTCTGAGCTATTTTTCCAAGACGTAAAGGTTCCTAAAGCGAACTTATTAGGTGAAGAAGGCATGGGCTTTATTTACCTAATGCAAGAGTTACCACAAGAGCGTTTATCTGTTTCTTTATCAGCAGTCTGCTGTGCTGAATCAATTCTTGAACAAACTGTGGCTTACGTGAAAGATCGTCAAGCATTTGGTAAAAGCATTGCTTCATTCCAGAATACNCAATTCAANCTGGCTGAAATGTCGGCCACNGTAACNATGGNNCGAGTATTCATNGATAAGTGTTTAGANCTNCACTTAGAGAAAGANCTAGATCCNATTACGGCTGCTAAGTTGAAATTNCTGTCGACGGATATTCAGTGCGATGTCGTTGACGAGTGCTTACAGCTTCATGGTGGTTATGGCTATATGTGGGAATACCCTGTTGCCCGTGCTTACGCAGATGCGCGTGTGCAGAAGATTTATGCGGGAACTAACGAAATCATGAAACTGATTATTGGTCGCGATATCATTAAGTGATTCAGAAGCGCTAGGCAGAATATTTTTTGGCTAGCGCTTTTTATCATTTACTCAAATTACATTAAGGTTAGACCGTTTTATAGCTCTGACCTTTTTCAATCCATTCTTCCAAGAGTTCACGATTGTCATGATCCCAAGGATGAAAGCTTGGACGATAATAATCGATATAGTCACTCCAGATACTTCTCACAATACCATTTTTACCGAAGTACATTTTCATACCTTGCCACCAAACCTTCGGACTAAATAATTTTCCATCCTTCCATAAAAAGATAGCTTGTACCGTACTGGTTCTTAAACAAAAGAAAATTGTTATTAGCATCATGGTGATAACACGGCGAATATAGCTGCCACCCGCCTTCTGATAAACATCAAAGGCTACAGCTTTATGTTCAGTTTCTTCTATTGCATGCCATTGCCAAAGCGCTTTAAATTTTTCATCCATCCCCTTAGTAGTTTGTGGATTATTTAATATGTCATGCGCCATAATCGCTGTAAAATGTTCAATCGCACAGGTAATAGCTAGACGTCCAATCGCAGGAATGTATTTTTTCATGAGCTTTTTTTCTTTCTTTTCAAAAGCTTCAACTTTACTCGCAGGGTACCCCATACTATCAAGGTACTTATTAAACTGGGAATGTTCATGCCCATGAATGGCTTCTTGCTTAATAAATCCTTTAACCTGTTTTAATAAGGCTTCATCTTTTACAAAGTGTTGGTTATCACGAACGGCATCGATGAACATACGCTCACCTTCTGGAAATAAACACGATAAAGCATTCATATACGTGGTTTTAAAGACATCACCACCGTGCCAATAACGCGGCAGTTCATTAAGATCAAATTCAAAGTCCATCTTACGACCAGGAATATTCATCTGAGAACTAATTTCACGAGCAGCTTGTTTTTTTGTTATTGTCATATTAAGTACCAAAAGTAATAAATTCTTTATCTGGGTAATAGTCTATAAGTGAAATAACATTAATAACAGGTTAGCAAAAGACAAGCAGGTACAAACCAGCCCATGGAACTTGGCTGATTTGTACTCTAAATAACACGATTGGATAGCACGATTGAACGCTAAAGTAGACTTCTTGAGACAGGCTTATTCAGGCTGGTTATTTGGATAACCAGATCATGAGTTGTTGGCGTTCTTCGTCCGTCATGCCCGTAAGNTTACCTAAAGGCATGTAGCCTGTTTGCAAAGCAGGAATCATTTTATCTTTCACTGTAAATGCCTGTTCAACAGTTTCCAATACAATTCCAGCAGGAGCGCTCGCAAAACCTTCATTACTTGGGCTAACCGCATGACAAGAAACACAACGCTGCCCAATAATAGTCATGGCCTGAGTATCGGTTAGTACCGCTTCACCTTTTTCTGCTTCTATCTTAGCTGGAACCATTGCTGCTGCTAAAGCTGCTAACATAATTGCTGCGATAACTAAGATACTTGGCTTACTAACACCTTGATTTTTCAAATTGAAAAAGTGACGAGCGAAAGCCGAAATAAAACCAATAGCGACTAATACTAACCAACCGAATTCATGACCATAGGTCATTGGGTAGTGATTACTAATCATGATAAAGATAACAGGCAAGGTAAAATAGTTATTATGAGTTGAACGCAATTTTGCAAACGCACCGTATTTAGGGTCCGGTGATTCATCACGCTGAACAGCTTCTACTAAAGCACGCTGTGCTGGCATGATCCCGAAGANTACATTGCCTGCCATAATCGTTCCTAATATTGCACCAACATGAATATACGCACCGCGCGCTGAGAACAATTGGAAAGCAAGCCACGACATAAATATTAAGAAAGCGAATAAAATTAAGCTAAATAATTTACCGTTATGACGCAATGGAGAGCGAACCATGGCTTCATAAACCGCAACACCTGCTGCAATAAAGCCCATACCAGCANCAATGGCTTGGCCTTGGCTAAAGTCCATACGACTACTATCAATTAAGAAGCTTTCAGCACCGATNTAGTAAACAATCCACAGCATAACCATACCGGTTAACCAAGTGGTATAAGCCTCCCATTTGAACCAGTGTAGGTTTTCAGGCATTTTTTCAGGCCCTAATTTATATTTTGCCACTTCGTAAAAACCACCACCATGGATCGCCCATAAGTCGCCGCCAATACCTTTATCTTTTTTCCACTGCGGTGGATTTTCTAAACTGTTATCTAGCCACACAAAATAAAACGATGCGCCGATCCAAGCCACACCCGCAATTACGTGAAACCAACGGAAGAACATGTTCAACCATTCTAAAAAATACGCTTCCATTATTTATCTCCTACGTTTGAGTCACGATCGTGTACACAGTTACCAGCAACATAAGTCGCTTGTACCGCACGGTCGTCACCTAAAATAATCATGGCGAATAATTTTTCCGCTAAGGTNCTACACTTACCTTGCTTCAATGCCATGATTGGGGTGCTATTAAAATCTAAAACAGCGAAGTCAGCTTCATTACCTGTTTTGAAAGATCCAATTTTATCTTCTAGTTGAAGTGTTTTTGCATTACCTAGTGTCGCTAAGTATAAACTCTTCAATGGTGATAATTTATTACCATTCATTTGAGTAATTTTATACGCTTCACTTAGAGTCTGTAACATTGAAAAGCTAGTGCCACCACCAACATCNGTTGCNACGCTATANGCAACTTGCTGCTGTTCTAGTTCTTTTATATCNAACAAGCCACTTCCTAAAAATAGGTTTGAGGTTGGACAAAAAGAAACACTCGACCCGGTTTCACGAAAACGTTGATGCTCGCGTTCATTCAAGTGAATTCCGTGAGCAAACACACTGCGCTTACCCAGTAAGTTATACTGGTCATATACATCGAGATAATCTTTAGCATCTGGAAATAACTCAGATACAAAAGCCATCTCGTCTTTGTTTTCTGATATGTGTGTTTGCATATACACATCAGGATATTCTTCNATCAACTGACCCGCTTTTTCTAGCTGTTCATGGGTAGAAGTAATGGCGAATCGCGGTGTCACAGCATAAAGCTGACGGCCATTATTGTGCCAAGTATCAATCAAAGATTTAGTATCTTCGTAGCTGCTTTCTGGAGTGTCGCATAAGAACTCTGGAGCGTTACGATCCATCATTACTTTTCCGCAAATCATGCGAGTATTACGTTTTTCAGAGGCCTCAAAGAAAGCTTCTACTGACTGTTTATGCACAGTACCAAATACGAGCGCCGTTGTAGTACCGCATTTTAAAAGTTCGTCGAGAAAAAAGTTGGCGATATTACTCGCGTATTCTTTATCTTCAAACTGTCGCTCGGCTGGAAAGGTGTAGTTATTCAACCAATCTAAAAGTTGCTCACCGTAAGAGGCAATCACTTCTACTTGTGGATAGTGAATATGAGTATCGATCATACCTGGAATAATTAGATGATCTTTATACTCTACGACTTTCACATCTGTGGCTAATGTCGGTAGAACATCCGAGGCTTCACCTAGATTTTTAACCTTGCCATTCTCGATAACTAAAGCGCCATCTTGGAAAAACTGATAAGCGGCTTCGCCGTCAATATCTGGATCCGATAGGAAGTGCAGTATGGCGGCCCGATAGACAGTCGTGCTCTGTGTGTTCATAGTACTTTCCACTAAGGATCTCTCAAATCTGTTAATCGTTAGAAAAATTCAAACGTTTATTAACAAGTAATTTTAATTTTTACGTTTTCACCGAAGAAATATTCTTCACAATTATTACCACCACCTTTACGATCAACAACAAGGAAATCACAGACCTTGTTTAATCCTAATACAGGATGATGCCAAGTATTCTTGTGATAATTAATACCTTGATCAGCACGTGCAATAAATAGATGAAGATTTTCAGGAGTGGGTTCTTCAACAGCATCCGCCACTAGCACTAAGTACTCTTCACCAGAAAGCGGATGAAAAGATTGGCTACCAAATGGATGACGCTCAACCATTTCAATATCCATTGCCAAGTCTTTAGAAACTGGGCGAGGCTGCGCGCGGAAGATATTAATCACCGCATGAGTATTATCTNTGCCACCAGCAGCTTCTAATTCAACGTTCGCCAAAGAATCATAACGCTCGGTATTACCGCCATTAATCATAATAAGAGAAGAATCTTCTTTATCTCTTTGTTTTATATCTGGCACTTCAACCACATCACCAAAAGGAGCAAATGCTTCTTTGGTTAATGGCTGGGGAGTTAATTTATATTCTTTCACAATCATTCTCTTTAAAAGAAATTATCAGCCTAGCTGCCACGGTAAGTAGATATCGCATAAGCCGAAACCAAAAGAGGAACATGGTAATGCTCATCTGGATTCTCAATACGAAAATCAAACGTAACTGTTGGATAGAAGCAAGTCTTACCTTGCTTTTCGAAATATGGATCGGTAGCAAATTCGATGCGGTAAATACCGGCTTCGCGTTGCTGGCCTTCTAACCAATCAACAATGCGGCCATCGCTATTGGTTTCGCCAGAAGCAATTTCTTGCAGCTCTTTCTTACCGTTGTTATCCACTACTTGCTTGTAAAGTACTACTGCAACACCAACCGCTGGTTTACCAAGATTAGTATCTAAAACGTGAGTCGTAATTGGACTAGCCATATTCTTACTCTTCTTTTTAATTTATAAGATCGAATTTATAATCAACCAAATAAGAAAGCATGGTTATGTGTTTGTGTAGCGAATATGCGAGGCATGGATGCCGAACCTAAGGCTACAAGGAAGTATTTACGCCGTTTCGTGGAATAAATACATAAACAGGCTTTCGTTTTTCAGCTAAATGTTTGTTCGCCTGAATTATTAATTTCATCCATGAGCCGCCGTAAATATATCCCTATAGGCTTGAGCTCGGCATCCATGCCTCACACACTCATTACTGAAACCAATAATTCAGGTTTTATACAGTTTTTTAACCATTCGGAATTAATTTATCAATTCGAATCGCAGTAATTTTTGCTTGCTCTGCAGCAGCATTTTTCAATTCTACTTCGCGCTCATTCGGTAGACGCTGGTTTAATAACTCCAACATTTCCGCAGCACTCTTGCCCGCTGCACAAACAATAAAGATAAAACCATTCTTCTCTTCGTATGCCGTATTACCAGCAGACAATTCTTGAATAACTTCTTCACTAGCTTCATCAACAGAAGACTGCTCCCCAGACGCTAGTTTTTTAGTATGTGCGTATTTTTCACGTAAACTAGTAACGTCACCGATTTTTGGGTGACCTTCAAAAGCTTGTAAAAAATCCTGCTCACCTAATTTAGCCCAAACAGATAGCGCTACTTCANGACACTGCTCTAATGAAATAAATGGGCGCGCTGCAACCATGCCATCAATCCATGATTGAGACGTGCAGCAATTAGAGAATGCCACTTTGGCATCCTCTTCTGAAAGTATATTAAGTTCACTTAANCTGTATTTTAAATCAGACATTAAACGGCAAACCCCCATAAACGAATACGGCTAATACCACCATCTGGGTACATCTTTAAACGTACATGAGTAAAGCTTTGTTCTTTTGCTGTCACTTCATCTTTAAAAGTATGTTCACGATCAGCAAACAAAGACGTTCGCTCCATAATGGGTGTCCACTCAATCGCTAACTGTTCTTCCCCACCCGTTTTATCAAAACGTGCATCTAGATGAGAATCAGCGGTTAATGCTTCAATATTTTCCGTCTGCTCTGATGTTAATACCGCACCTTCTAAAGCGAAAGCATTTGGATAGTTACCTTTAAAGTGACAGGTATCGATTAGTATTTTTTCGATATTTCCACGTGTTGCCAATTGCAAAATCAACCAATCGTTACCACGATCTACTTCAACATCACCAATGCTACGACGACGTTTAGTTTCCCAACCGTCACCCATATTAGCNCCACGCTCTGGCATTAATACATTTTCAGGAGCACTGAAAAACATATCAGAACAGGCAACTGGACGAGCACCGTTTTTGATATAAGCAAGATCCAGTGGTTCGCCTTCCAAGAACCAATTTTGATCTGCAACAATTTCTCCATATATGTTTAAACGCGCAACACCACCATCAGGGAACATATTGAAACGTACATGAGTCCAAACTTTATCTGCTGCTGGATTCGCTNCGTCAACATCAATCAAATTATCACTGCCAGGATTAACCGGAGTAATATCAATTAGCTGAGTCCATACAGTCTCTTCCGTTGGTTCACCTTGAATATTACAAACTTCTAATGATACTTGTTGTGGCGCATTACCTAAGAAGTGTGCNGTATTAGCATTGATGCCACGAATAATTCCCTGAGAACCTAGTTTGATAATGCACCAGTCATACTGTAATCCATCATCAGAGGTTCCATCTGGTAGAAAGCGACGACGACGGCTTTCCCAACCATCCATTAACTGACCGCGCTCGGTAAAAACACCTGGCTGAAAAATAGGGGCTTCTGCCTTTAATAAATTTTCCATTTCAGCAAAAAAGTCATTACTGCATGATAATGCCTGACCACCCAAACGACGAGCAGCTAGGTCTGTGTAAAGTGCTGATAAACGATTACCCTTAGCAACTAAACTCATTTCTTTTATTTCCTTTTCAATTCTGAGACCTTCAAATGTGAGCTAAAAATATTTCACACAAAGGTTATTTGTTAGGTTTTGACTCTTCAATTTCAGTGGTTTTTCCAAGGTGTAATACTGTACCTTGGCCTTTACTATTAAGTTCACCACTGAGCTGCTGCTTAATGTCTTTCCAAGCTAAACCTCTGCTTTTTCTTGCAGCAGAGCTAATAGTAGAAATAACATCTAAAGACTCAGCAATTAATGCTGTGTCTTCGTTGGTTTGAGAATCTGAATTTTTACTAGAACTAGCACCCGCGCTGAGACCTTCAGTCACTTGATTACTAGCATGATCAATGGCGATTAATTCGCCGACAATAGATACCGCAACTTCCATAGGAAGCTTGCCTGGTACCGAACTTAAACCCACGGGACAGCGTATCGATTTAATACGTTCTGCCGCNGCTTCTTTTACTGAATCTTGAGNATTTTGGTCAAGTAAACGATCAAGTAACCGTTTCTGAAAACGTAATGCCTTGGTTTGCGAACCAATAAGGCCAATCGAACGCAGCTTCTGCAATGGATTACGATTACGTTTTAACGCTGTAAGGCACAGCTCAAAATCTAACTGATGATTGTGGGTCAGAATTAAAATATCACTACCATTTGGTAAGTCTTCTAACTCGTCACAAGGTTCAGCAGCTACAATTTTATTCACATTCGCAGGAATATCCAGTGGAAATTCATCTTCTCGCGAATCTATCCAGCTAACCTTGCAATTTAATCCTGCCAAAATAGTAACAATCGACTTAGCTACATGCCCTGCACCAAAGATACCCACATGAAACTGGCAAGCCGCAAATGTTTCAATCAACACAGTAGCACTTCCGCCACAACATTGACCTAACGAAGCACCCAAAGGAAAGTGATGAATTTCTTGCTCTACTTTTTGAGTGCCCGCATTGCTAGCAATGATTTCACGCGCTTTCTTCATCACCAAATGTTCAAGGTGACCACCGCCTATGGTATCGAATGCTTCTTGCTGCGTGATCACCATTTTACTGCTGTGATCACGAGGCGTCGAACCCGTGCATCCCAAGACAGTGACTAATGCATAAGCATCGCCGCTATTCTGCATGGACTGAACGGCATCGAACCACTGGAGGCGGGGTTTAGGTGCTGACATGATTAAGCCTGCTTCGCTTCGGTTAAATTGCGAACATACTCTTTGGTATCTTGCACTGAGCGTAATATTTGTTCTGGCGTTGCTGGCGTATCCATCGGTGCACCATATTTATAATCTGCCAAACTAGCGACCGCATCACGGATGGCAGACCATACAGAGATTCCCAACATGAAAGGCGGCTCGCCAACAGCTTTCGAACGGTAAATGGTTTCTTCACGATTTGGACGATCTTCCAATAAGTTCACATTGAACTCGAAAGGAGTATCACCCACTGCAGGAATTTTATAGGTTGCTGGGCCATTCGACATTAAGCGGCCTTGATCATTCCANTTTAATTCTTCTGTNGTTAACCATCCCATGCCTTGGATAAATGCACCTTCGATTTGGCCTTTATCAATAGCAGGGTTTAGAGAGCGACCCACGTCGTGCAAAATATCAGTACGCACTAAACGACTTTCGCCAGTTAATGTATCCACCAGCACTTCACTCACGGATGCACCGTTGGCGTAGTAATAGAATGGACGACCTTTGCCCGTTGCACGATCGTAGTGAATCTTAGGAGTCTTATAGAAGCCCGTTGAAGAAAGAGGTACGCGGCCCATGTAGGCTTGCTGTACAAAATCAGCAAACGGCACAACGATTTCTTCACCTGAATCTTTTTCGATAACAACGTTATTATTATCGAAACGAACATTTTCTTCCTGAGCGTGATCGTCTTCACTGCCATAGTGCTGTGCAGCAAATTTCACCATACCCGCTTTAATTCGTAAGCAAGCATCACGTGCNGCCATACCNTTNAAATCGGTACCCGAAGAAGCGGCGGTAGGAGAAGTATTTGGCACTTTTTCGGTATTCGTCGAAGAAACCTGAATCGTATCTAAATCAACTTGAAATTCTTCCGCTACGATTTGCGCAACTTTCAAGAACAAGCCCTGGCCCATTTCTGTGCCGCCATGATTCAAGTGAATACTGCCATCAGTATAAACGTGAACCAATGCACCGGCCTGATTCAAAAACTGTACGGTAAAAGAAATGCCAAATTTTACTGGGGTTAATGACAAGCCTTTTTTCAAGAACGGACTATTCGCATTAAACTCTTTAATCTCTTCACGGCGCTGCCAGTAATCAGAAGACTTTTCTAACTCTTCAATTAATTCTGGTAAAACTTTTTGTTCAACCGTTTGGCCATAATGCGTTTCGTTGCGTTCGTCGACTTCGCCATCGGCCGTAAGAATATGATCATGTTTAATGCCATATAAATTACGNTTACGAATAGTTAAAGGGTCTTCACCTAGATGACGGGCGATATCGTCCATCATTAATTCTGCAAGGATTACCCCCTGCGGACCACCGAAACCACGATATGCAGTATTTGACGTTGTGTGAGTTTTACAACGATGACCTGTAACCGTCGCATTATTCAGGTAGTACGCATTATCTGAATGAAACATTGCGCGATCAACAATCGCATCTGATAAATCTGGTGAGTTACCACAATTACCTGCCACCATGATCTCACTACCCATCATAATACCTTGATCATCAAACGCGACATCATAAGTATTAAAAAATGGATGACGTTTACCCGTCATGACCATGTCATCAGAGCGNGACATACGGTATTTAACCGGACGACCTGTTTTATTGGCAACGATTGCTGAAATACAAGCGAGTGGTGCAGCTTGAGTTTCTTTACCACCGAAACCACCGCCCATACGACGAATTTCAACCTGTACTTTATTGATGGAAATATCTAAAACTTCCGCCACTAACTTTTGTACTTCGGTTGGATGCTGGGTAGAGCTGTATACCTTCATGCCACCGTCTTCGGTTGGCAATACAGAGCAGACCTGTCCTTCTAAATAGAAGTGCTCTTGGCCATTAACGTGTTGCTGGCCTTGAATACGGTGAGGTGCTGCTTTTAACGCTTTAGCGGAATCACCACGAATATGCTGATGAGTCGGGCGTACAAAGAATTTATCTTCTAGGGCTTTTTCAACGGTAAGAGTCGGTTCTAATACTTCGTATTCGATTTTTGCTTTCGCAACGGCTGCTTTAGCAATTTCCATCGTGTCGGCAGCTACTGCGAAAATTGGCTGACCAATGTATTCACATAGCTCTTCGACGAGTACTGGGTCCCCAGAAAAAACGGGGCCGATGTCAACGTGACCAGGGACGTCATGTACCGTAATCACATCAACGACCCCCAAAGTTTCTCTAACTGAAGTGAGATCGATTGACTTAATTCTCGCGTGGGCATATTCACTGCCACCCACTGCGATGTGCAGCTGGTTCGGTAACTCTGGCATGTCATCAACATACACAGCTTTACCAGTAACATGTTTTTCAGCACTTTCGTGCTTCATGCTTTGTCCCGTCTGGCCTTTGCTCTTTTTCACTTTAGCCGGACGGTTACGTTGTTCTTCGCTTAATTCATTATCTGAATTCTGTTCA
>PAOL01000025.1 GCA_002708475.1 Oleispira sp.
ATAGGAGCGCAATACCTATAGGCACATGAATGAGGGCGCTTTTATCTTCTGGGCCCGCTTCAATGAGCAGTACGTTTTTTGATGAGTCCGCTGAAAGTCTATTTGCTAATACACAGCCCGCAGATCCAGCACCTATAATGATATAGTCATATTCAATTGTCATAATAATATCTCTTTGTAGTCAATGAGGTTTATTCACTAAGCGTCCTTAAAAATAATAGGTTTAGATCTTACTTAAATTATTTTTATGAACGATCACTCAGTGTAAAAAAGGGGGCTAGTTGATCAGTCTTCAAGCCCCATCCTTTAATGTGGACTACTAAGTATTTGAAGCTTTATATTGAACCTTTTCAAAGGCAGGAATGCCGCTGTTTCGATTGGCTTCATTCGCTAACATCAGCTCTTCCTGGGTGGCGTAGTTTTGATCCCAAGCAAGTACCTTAGGAACCATCAGCTTATTCCAAAGAGGCGGAACAAGGGCGACAAGCATAGTGGTGAGATAGCCACCAATCATCATAGGCGCATCTTGGTAAGATTTTAATTCATGGTAAGGCACTTCACCTTGAGCATGGTGGTGGGAGTGACGGGTAAGGTTAAACATGGTCCACGAGCTTAGGCGCTTGTTGGTATTCCAAGAATGACGAGGCTGAACCGGCACATCCGGATTACGTACCATGCCGTAGTGCTCCATGAAGTTCACTACTTCCAATACAAATTTACCGAAAATACTGGTCACTATCAGGAAGACTGCACCCGTTACACCCGCCATTAGGTATGCTAATACAACTAACACAACGCTCATAAGGTAACCGCGTATGGCTGCATTATGATAAGAGAACAGGCCCTGTCCTTTTTTGTTTAAGCGTGATTTTTCAATTTCCCAGCAAGCAATGTTTGCGCGAATAGTTGATATAAATAAGTGAGCATAAACATTACGACCTCGTGGGGCAGTGGCAGGATCATGTTTCGTGCTTACATAGCGGTGGTGTCCGTATACATGTTCAATGGCAAAGGCAACATCAAAACTGAAAGACAGCAACCAACGACCGATTAACATGGATACAGGATCCCAGGTGCGGTGAGTTAATTCATGACCCGTTAAAGTTCCAATTAAACCAGTCGCGAGACCTACAAAGGGCACTAGTAGTAGCAGCTGCAATAAGGAGTTTTGATCACGGGCTGCCAATGCATCGTAGCCTGTTAGCTGGGTAAAGAAAGCCCCATAACCAAACACATCGACTTCGGCGAATTGCCAAACAGCCACAAAGAAAATCATGGCTAACAACGGCAAAGCTAACCACAGTTGTACTGTGAGTAATGCCGGGAATTTGAATTTAGGCTCGTCGGTATCATCACCTAGTACCATGTCACCCAGTACGTAGAATAACAACCAGAAAGCAAAGCCGGCACCGATATAAATATCGCCCATACTGATACAAATTATTGCTATGATTCCCATTACATGAAACGACATAAATTTTAAATATTGAAACATAATCTCTCACCTTTTTTATTTTAGTTAAGTTAAGCAGCGACAATATCGGCGCTGGTAATGAATTTGTCGAAGAAAATTCGGTCTGACGTAATGCTGTGTTTGTTTAGTGTTGCCACCACAGAATCAATCATCACTGGAGGGCCACATAAATAAGCTTGCTCACTGCCGGTTAAAAGTTGTGACAAGATGCCATTTACATAACCACGCTCTCCTGTCCAGTTTGATGATTCGGGCTCTTCTGACAAAACAGGGATAAAACGAAACTTTGCCGGCCACTTATTTTCAATCTCAATTATTTCGTTTAAACAATAAAGGTCTTGTTGTTGACGGGCGGCAAATAGGAAGGTCACATCGCGCTTCACATTGTCAGCCAACGCTTGCTCCAAAAGGGCTTTAATGGGGGCCAAGCCACTGCCACCAGCCACACACACAATATCTGACTGACTTTCGCGTAAATAAAAGTCCCCCATTGGCCCTTCCACATTTACCCTTTCATCAACCAGATTATTGCTGTTTACAATGGTGGAAACAATTCCATTGGGCACATGTTTAATGAAGAACTGAACGGCACGCTTATTTTCTGTTGAATAAGCGGTGGCGAAAGAATAAGAACGTACAGCATTACTCAGTTCTGGAAATGCGATGTTGGCAAACTGACCAGAGCTGTACTCCATGTCTTCATCCAAGGTGATCTCGATGGCGGTAATATCGTGTGTTAAAGGCCATTGCTTAGTCACCGTTCCACTAATGGCATGTACGTCATACGAAGGAGCGTTGGCGTCTATGACGACTTGTATTTCAACATCTCCCTTTGGGACACTTTGGCATGCCAGAATATAGCCTTCGGCTAATTCTTCCTTGCTGAGTAAATAGGCGCTTTCGGTAAGCTCTTTGACCTTGCCCTTGATTAGCTTGCATTTGCAGACAGCACAACCACCTACTCGACAACTATGGGGGAAAGAAACATTTTCACGTAACGCAGCCTGTAAAATAGTTTCTTTAGAATTTACTTTTATAGCCTGTTCAGCACCATTTATGGTTAGCCCGTTTGGGGTCTTCTTTGAAAAGAGTGAAAACATGATTACTTCCTCGTTGGGAGATTAATCACTATAAAGGGTTATAAAGCAGACGGTGAGAGGCGAGAGTGACAATCGTGGGTCATTAATGGACAAGGGCAGTGAGGCATGCTAACGTAATTTTTTATAACCAATTTTCACAACTTAATGCTATGAACGATAATAGGAAGTTGCCGATTTATTATCTCGGCCAGATTAAAAATACCTTGGCAAGCTGGCACCTAGATACAGATGCCTGGCTGGCGATGCATCATCTAACCAGCGAAAGCATCAATGATATTAATAACAATATTGATTACCAAACATTTGAATCACTGCTTCTAAACGCCATTGAGATATCCGGGGAAAAGTCTTTGGGGCTTCACATAGGTAGCCGGTTGGGGGTCACTACTCATGGCATGATGGGCTATGCCATGATAAATAGCGATTCTATTAGAGAGGCTATTGATATTTTTAGGCGCTTTATTAATACCCGAACGCCATTAATTACGATCGATATTATAGAGACACCAGAGACGTTAACGGTTCAATTTAATGAAGTGCATGACATTAGCCCGATAAGACAGGCCTTCCATGAAGCTGTGTTACTGACCTTAAATAACATATTATCCTATATATCATTTGGCGATATTAATATTCTTAAAGCCTCTTTTTGCTTTCCAAGGCCAGAGTATGGCAGTTTATATGATGAGTTTTTTCATTGTGAAATTCAGTTTTTTCAACGAAAAACAGCATTAACCGTAAGTTTGAGCGGATTAGATAATCCTTTAAAGATGTCTGATGCAAACTCTCTCACGCAAGCTCGTAACCTATGTGAACTAGAGTTGAAAAAAATGGGGCAGGCTTCTTCTAATGAGCAAAAGATAAAAGAGATGCTTATTAATTCAGTTGGCAAATTTCCCTCTTTGGAACAGCTTGCGGCTCGCTTTCATGTATCCCCTAGGACATTGCATCGCTACTTAAAGAATGAAAACACTTCTTATAAAGAAATTATTGAGTCGGTAGGAAGCCAATTAGCCAAACAATACTTAACAGAATCGGACATTGGTATTCAAGAAATTTCGTATCTGTTGGGGTATAAAGATATCGCTAATTTTAGGCGTGCATTCAAACGCTGGTATGGTGTGCCTCCCAGTGAATATAGAAATATCCATGGTGCTTAATTTTAAATACAGCCTGCTACCTTTTGAGCGAACAGAGCAGGAAGCTATGTTCGCTCAAAAGGTTATAATAACAAATCTAGTTGCGACTCAAAACGTAAAATAGTGTTATTGAGTACGGCGTAAATAGGAAAACAGCATTAAGGGCACGACCAATAGCGTAAGCACTGTTGAGGCCAGAGTGCCAAAGATCAGCGATATGGCTAGTCCACTGAACATGGGGTCGGTGAGCATTACGGCGGAGCCAAGTACGATTGCTAACGCAGTTAATATGATTGGGCGCATGCGAACCGCCCCAGCTTCACTAACCGCTTCGCGCAAAGGCATACCTTGTTCCATGTAATCCAGCACAAAGTCTATAATTAATAATGAATTTCGAACTACCACTCCGGATAGTGCTATTACACCTATCATGGATGGTGCACTAAAAGGCTGATCCATTATCCAGTGTCCCGGAAATACACCGGCTAATCCAAGGGGGATGGCCGACATTGNAGCANTACAATATACGTCGCGGCCATAGTTATAATAATTACTTATCACCGACAGCGGCTGAAGCTGTAGGTTAACTAAAAAAACCTATTGGGCTGTACAGAATTACTTGACCACTTCAAATACGATCACACACTGCGACAATATGCCACGTTGGCATAATTATCATTTAATCTAAAATAGTCGCTTATCGGAATGGCTGATATTCAGCCCCTTGTATAAATTTTTATGGACTCTCGGATGAAGAATAGAATAAAGCACACACTTTCAGCACTGGCTGTAATTAGCACCGGAACTTTATTAACCGCTTGCGGTGGCAGTTCTTCGACTGACTCTGTTTCTAGCGTTAGTGTTTCTATTCCTTTTCAGGCTGTTGCCGGTGACCAGACTATTAAATGTGGTGAGACCATTACAGGATTAGGAACTGGCTCAAGTAGTGAAACCGGTGTAGGTACCGATGCTAAAATTTACAACTTTAGAATGTTTGTTCATGACATTACATTGATCACAGATCAAGGCATTGAGATTCCAGCTGTTTTAGATGAAACTCAAGACGGTCAAAATGCCGATGTAGCATTATTAGACTTCCGCGACACCGCTGATATTGATGACGTAAGCACAGAAATCTGCCCACAAACCACTTCTGATACCACAAGTGTAAATCCAAATTACAAGGATACAATCACAGCTTCTGTGACTATTGATCCGGCTTATACGATTAGTCATGTACAGTTTACTTTAGGGGTTCCTTTTGATTTAAACCATGACGACCCTTCTGCTGCAGATGAGCCGTTACGTAGCCCAGGTTTGGCAACTGGAATGACTTGGAACTGGCAAGGTGGCTATAAATTTGTTGGTTTTGATGTTCGTCCTGTTGGCGGAATTACAAGACCATCGGATAATACTTTCACCAGTAATCAATGGAACATTCATTTAGGCAGCACAGGATGTGAAGTCGATCCAACTGATGGATCTGAGGCAACAGAATGTCTTGCGCCAAATAGACCTACCATTACACTGCCTATTGGCTCTGTTGCGTTAGATGACATTGCTATTCAGGTTGATTACGCTGCATTGGTCGCAGACAGTAACCTGTCTCAAGATGAAGGTGTAAAAGTTGGCTGTATGTCTTTTACTGGCGATCCAGAGTGTGAAGAAATTTTTGAGAAGTTCGGTTTACCTTGGGGTGATAACGAAGCTGTAGAGCAAACGGTCTTCTCTGTTGTTGATGGTTCAAATAATTAATGCAAAGTAAAATGCTGGCACCCCTGTTTTTAATGCTTGTTTTTCTTTCTGGCTGCATGTCGGAGAGTCAAACCATCATCGACGACGAAGGGGCAAGAGAGTCTTCATTTGATTGGGGACTACCTGACTCAATCCCGCTCCCTCAAGAGCCAGATGATAACCCAATGACGGAAGAAAAATTCCAACTTGGGCGACACCTTTTTTACGATGCTCGATTATCAACCAACGGAACTGTTAGTTGCTCAAGCTGCCATCATCAAGATAAAGCGTTCAGTGATGGGGTAGATCGAGCCACGGGGGCAACTGGGGATGTTCACCCACGCAATAGCCAAACCTTGGTCAATGTTGCTTGGTATCAAACCCTAACTTGGGGCAACCCATCACTCGGCACTATCGAGCAACAAATCACCCTACCGTTATTTGGTGATGACCCGATTGAGCATGGATTGAACGAAAGTAATTCAGAACAAATTATACAAGCCATTCAAGCCGACCCTGTTTATTCCGAGTTATTTATCAGTGCATTTCCTGATCAAGATGATCCGTTATTAGGTGATCTAGTATGGGATAACACGATTAAGTCCCTCGCTTCGTTTGTGCGTGGCCTTGTATCCTTTGATAGCCCTTATGATCAAGGTGAATTAACTGATTCAGCCAAAAGAGGTGAGGCCTTATTTAATGGCGAGCGCCTAGAATGCTTCCATTGCCATGCAGGTTACAACTTTTCTGATGCAACCATTGATAGAGAAACTACCTTTGCTGAGTTAGATTTTCATAATACAGGTTTATACAATATTGATGGTTTAGGTGCCTACCCTAGCCCTAATACTGGCCGCCATGAAGTAACAGGCAAAGCCGAACACATGGGGCAGTTTAGAGCACAATCATTACGTAACATCGAACTAAGCGCGCCTTATAACCACGATGGATCTGTTGCCACATTGGAAGATGTAGTAAGTAATTATGCCAGAGGTGGCCGCCTTATCGCGTCTGGTGAAAATTCAGGGGATGGTCGCGTAAGCCCTGTAAAAGACGGATTTATTGTTTCGTTCGAAATTACAGACGATGAAGTAAGTGACGTTGTCGAATTTCTTAAATCATTAACCGATACAACATTTATCAACAACCCAAGGTTTTCAGATCCTTGGACTGAAGATGACTAAACAGCACTCTAGGAAACCGTTGGAATGAAGCATTATTTTTCACTATTTACACTATTCATCCCTCTACTGGCACAGGCACATTACATCCCATCGCAAGATGAACCTATCACAGTTAAGGCAAGTCTTTCTGCTACTTGGCGTTCTGATAATATTGTGGATGAAAATGAATACTGGCAAATCCCCGGCACTAATATGGGCGGAGATGCTTGGCCTGTAGAAGAAGGCCTTCAGATTGATGAAATGAAGCTGGGCTTAGGGGCTCGCATTGATGAAAATACTTACGCTATCGTGGAAATTGGAACTCATGCTAGCGACAGCGATGACCATAGTTCTGTGAGCTTAGAGCATGCTTATGTGGGCTACGTTTGCTGTGAAGAGTTTGGTCCTCTAGTACTCGAAGTCGGTAAGATGTCTGCCGCGTTTTCACCTAGTTTAAGTGCTCATGCATCAGATAGCCTTACCAGTGAAAGCTCTTTAGCTGCCGATGTATTTTTTGGCCGCTATTTTCATGATGAAGGTGCACGGGTTATGTGGCATACAGATTCAATAACTGCAGGTGCTGAAGTTTGGAAAGGTGATGCTTTTCCTGCGACTGCATCCGCTGGCTATGCTTGGGATGCTTTTGCTCGTTACCAATGGAAAGGCAGCAACCTAAGCTTTGTCAGTGGTGCATGGTTATACCGATCTTCTGCTGAAACTCGTGCAGATCATCGATATGGCGGTGGTCATCAACATACGCCAGTGGCTGTGCCTGGTGAAACCGCTTCAATTTTCCCAGATACTCGTTTCACCGGTGATACCGACCTTTACGGGATCCACGCAGATTTCGCGTATACCAGTGATAGTGAAAGCTGGAAAGCGGGTATGAAAGCAGAATATATGGGGATGCAAATGGATGGCACATTGCACGATGCTATTGGCCGTACTGCTTATTTAGATTCTGAACAAACTGGGTCTTGGGCACAGCCTTATATTACGATAAAGGATCATACCTTTGGGGTTCGCGCAGAATGGCTAACCAGTGATAACTTAATTACGGGCGCTGCTGCCGATCAACTAGGTACGGATTCCGGTATGGCAAACCCAACGGGGTTTGAACCAAGCCGCTATACCGCCGTTTGGTTATGGCAATGGAAAGAAAATATCGCCTTACGAACTGAAGTAGTTGATGATCAGTCGTTACTAGAAGACAAGTTACGTTTTGGTGTAGGTATTATTTGGAAGCAAACCTTGTGGCCATTTAATAGTAAGTCTCACCATTAATAGACCCATTTTTATTATTAGATAGCTTCACTTTTAAATTTAAAAGTGAAGCTATCATCACCGAATTTAAAAGCTAAAAGACGATGGTTTTATTTCCATGAAGTAATACTCGATCTTCTACGTGACTTCTAACGCCGCGAGCTAAAACGCGCTTTTCTACATCCTTTCCTAAACGAACAGTATCTTCAATTGTATCGCGATGACTAATACGCATAACGTCTTGATCGATAATTGGACCTGCGTCTAATTCTTCTGTGACATAGTGACACGTCGCACCAATTAGCTTTACTCCACGCTCAGCTGCTTGATGATAAGGTTTTGCGCCCGCAAACGAAGGCAAGAAACTATGATGAATATTGATTACTTGCCCTGAGTATTGCTGACAAATTTCAGCAGGTAGAATCTGCATATAACGCGCAAGTACAATGCTATCGGCTTTGTGTTCAGCAATAATGCTGTTCACTCGGTCGAAATGTTCTTGTTTGTTATCCTTATCCACAGGAACATGGAAAAAAGGAATTCCGTGCCATTCAACCATTGAGCGTAAATCGTCATGATTTGAAATCACACAAGGAATCTCACAGAACAACTCTTTACTGTGGACACGGTGTAACAAATCACTCAAACAATGGCTTTCTTTACTGGCCATTAAAATAATTTTTTTCGCTTGAGCGCTATCATTTATTTGCCAATCCATTTCGAATTCTTCAGCAATAGGCGCAAACTTTTCTTTAAACTCTTCTAAGCCGAACGGTAACGAGCTGGCTTTGATACAGTGACGCATAAAGAACCAGCCACTGACAGGATCTGCATAATGATTGGCTTCTACGATCCAGCCGCCTTGAGAGGATACAAACTCTCCCACTTTGGCTACGATTCCTACACGATCTGGGCAGGATATGGTTAATCTATAAACTTGTTCCATGGATTACTCGATACACTCGTAAGTACTATTAATGGCATTATCAATCATACTGATGAGTCTGGCTAGGGCCATTAAACTTGCACTAGAATATAGATAGTGGTCTTATGAAGAAAGTAGTGATTTGTATATCTTAAAATAGGAAATCAAGTTGGCTCTAATCGTTGTAGAAATGGGAAGGCGAGTAGTAACGCCACAAAAAGCAGATCATCGTGGCTCGATTAAAGTTGAGACAACTAAAAGCAGCCCAGCAATTGATAAATACCATGATTTCTCAGAAAGTGATGAGCAGGCCCAGAAGCAGCCTAACACCAATGAGTTTATCAAAGATAACCTAAAGCAAAATAACAAGCAGACCGATCCCTATAGTATTCAAAAGCAACGTCAGGCAGAGAAAAAACCAAGCCAGGTATTCCTACTCGCTGATATTATGTCGACAAAAGTAACCAGTTTAAGCGCACAAGCAAGCGTCGCGGATGCTTGGCAACTTTTCCAGCGCCATGGCTTTCAACACATTCCAATTACCGATGAAAACAATACTGTTTTAGCCATGCTGGCTGAACGCGATATCTTGCAAGGACCCAGCGCTCAAGAAAATATAAACCAGAAAAACATCATGCAATTTGCGACTAAACAAGTATTTTGTTTTTCACCGGATACCGATATTCGTCAAGCGACTCGCACACTTTACGAGTATGACCTTGGTGCTTTACCCATTATTTCAGATGAACATGAATTACTAGGTATTGTTACTCGTACCGACATTATCAAAACAGTCAGTCACTATGGCTCTTTAGAGTTATGGGCATAAAGAAGGATTTAACATGCATACAATTAATGCGCATATAACACCTAAAACGAATTTACGCGTTTTATCAAGACACGAAGTTTCTCAAATATGCGATATTAACAGTAAAACCTATGAGCTTTTCCGTCGCTGTGCATTTGCAGTATTAAACTGCGGAAGTAACTCTGACGATTACTTATCAACTGTAGAGCAATTTCGTAATTTTGATATACGCGTGAATCAAGAAGACCGTGGTATTACACTTGATGTAAAAGGCGCACCACCTCATGCCTTTGTTGATGGAGAAATAATACGAGGGATTCGTGAGCATTTATTTTCAGTATTAAGAGACATTCTCTATACCGCAGATTCTGTAGTAAGCAGCCAACGTTTTAACTTAAACAATAGTGAAGACATTACCAATGCGACATTTCATATTTTAAGAAATGCGAATATTTTACAGCCTAACTATTTGCCACGCTTAGTTGTCTGCTGGGGTGGCCACTCCATTCCTCGCGAAGAGTATGACTACAGTAAAAAAGTTGGCTATGAGTTAGGACTGCGCGGTTTAGATGTAGGAACAGGATGTGGCCCTGGCGCAATGAAGGGTCCGATGAAAGGCGCAACGATTGGCCATGCAAAACAGCACATTAAAACAGGCCGCTATATTGGTATAACAGAGCCAGGTATCATTGCGGCTGAAGCACCAAACCCTATCGTTAACGAACTGGTTATTTTGCCCGATATTGAAAAACGTCTTGAAAGCTTTATCCGTTTATCTCACGGTATTATTGTTTTCCCTGGTGGTCCAGGAACGTTAGAAGAGATTCTTTATTTATTAGGCATTTTATTACATCCAGATAATATTGATATTCCATTCCCTGTTATTCTGACTGGCCCCGCAGGTAGTGAGGAATACTTTGACCAGGTTAATAACTTCATTGGTTTAACCTTGGGTAAAAAAGCCCAGCAACGATACGATATCGTTATTGACGATGAAGTTAGTGTTGCGAAAAAAATGAAGTCTGGCCTTGCGGATGTTTTAGCTTATAGAAAATCGAGTAACGATGCTTTCTTTTATAATTGGGGTATAACCATCGCAAACAGTTTTCAACAACCTTTTGCACCCACCCATGAAAATATGGCATCCCTTGAAATTTCTAAATCAATGCCTCTTCATGAACTTGCCGCAAATCTGCGCCGAGCATTTTCTGGAATCGTCGCAGGGAATGTAAAAGAAGAAGGTGTAATGGCTGTTAAAAAATACGGAGTTTTTAAAATTAAAGGCGACCCAGATATTATGAATGCTATGGACAACCTATTAACAAACATGTCGAATCAAGGACGCATGAAAATTAATGGAAATTACATTCCATGTTATGAAATTGTTAAATAATACTACTTTGGCTTAGCTGAGATTTTTCATTCTTGATAAATAGAAGCGTCATGATGATCGCGACCATTACAGATGAAATTATAAATACTTGCCAGCCACTTATCATGATTGAAAGGGTATAGCGTATTAAGGCTAAAAAGCCAAAATACGCTATCACTGAATATTGAATCCACAAACCTAAAACAATAAATGTCGAGAATTCAGAGCTCATCTGATTGAATTTTTTAGCAAGCAGCAAACCAAGGTAAGCACACAAGGCAACAATAAAACCAACGACTAAAAATGAAACCCAAACTAACTCATCCGGCCAATTCATAACTTGTGCAGACTTCGCAGGTCCTGACCATAACGCATCCCAACTTACAGCTAAAATTAAGGCGAAGGTAACTAAAGATTGTCGTTCATCTTGATGGTCTTCATCAGATTTCAAATAATCGTTAAGCTCTTGCCATAAAAAATAGGCGATAAATGAAAAAGCCAATACTCCAATAATAGGCGTTAGTAATGGGATTGATTGAATACTGAAGTACGCTAAAAGATATCCAAACATCGGAAATATTGTATGAGTAAGTGTGACCCCAGTAATCCAATAAGTCGTTTGGTTTTGCTTACTTAATTGTTGAGCCCTAACAAAGGTGGCAATAGCAACATCAGCACCAATACCACAGCCCATAATCAAGCAAGCAATAATAAATTCGATGAGTAAATCTAGGTTAATCATAAGGAGCTCTCTCTTAGCTATCTCTTAGCTATCCCTTAATTCTTTGTATTAAGAATTAATGGAAATTAAGTACATCAACAATTCCAGTATCCTGACCCAGCTCGACTTCTTTATGAATATTCACAATTTCTTTTACATGCCCATCTCGACCATGGCGATAGCTTTGTTCATTAACAATCACTTTATAGGCTTTATTCATAACCAGGGCATGTTCAACTTCTGGCATCAACAAAGTACTGATATCCGCTTCTAAGGCTTTGAAAGCAGGCTCTTTTTTATTGCCTTTATCATCATAAAACTTATTCTTAACAGCACTGTTATTGCGGTATTCATTGCCACTTGGATTATGCGTCAAGTAATATCCGTACTCGCCCTTCCCATCATTACGTAATGGATCGGATATTCCAGACAAATCTTTTTCAAGCCAGCTGTACCAGCCTTGTTTAAAGTTATTGTTATCAAACTTACGCGAGAATGAAAATGTGGTATCCGCAGTCGCTCCAGTTCCACTGTGACAACCAACACAGAAATAATTTTCTTCATAGGATTGAGGTCTAAGGTCTCCTTGTTTATCTTCAATAAAACCTTGATATGTCCAACCCTGCGCTATAGTTAATCCGACTTCCATATTACCCAGCACTTGCTTAGTTCTATCAGGAAAGTCATGTCGCTCTTTAACTTCTTTGGTGGAGATTCGCTCTAACTGATAATAATTGCGCCAATTATCTTTGCGCGCATAACGTAATTCTTTCATTCGGTTAGCCATAACCGTTTTTCCATTTTTGGCATCTATATAACGTACACTGTGCAAAAATTCTGTACCAACAGGAAAAAGTCCCGCTGCCAATTTAACTTCTTTATTATCAAGTTTTGTTTTTGCTAATCCAACATAACTCATAAATATATTGTCATTAGGTGCCCAAGAAAAACGGATCATATTTGTAGTAGATAACTTACCATCTTTATTTAAATCAACCTGATAGAGTTTTTCGTCTACCTCAGGTATCTGTATATCTTTCTGTTTTAATAGCGCTTCAATAATAGATAGATTCAAGGCATAAACATCTTCATTGAANTTACCCTTCGCGTCCTTTCTAAAAGTCTCAGGCAGACGAATCATGACATCATCCGTTGAGCCATTAACTGGCATAAATGTGCCTAAAAATGGGTAGTAAGCAAATACTCGCCATCCCGTTGGCTTACCATTAGGATCAATATCAAATCCCTTTTCGTTAAAGTTAAAATAGCTATCAGGAATAAAACCATCCCATTCACCATTTTTATTTCTATCCCATTTCTCCGGTACAGCATTCAGCGCGTCTGCTAAAATTAATCGCCCATCATCACTTTTATAGTTATCTTCACGAACGTAATTTAAAATATATTCATCCGTTATTTCTGCGACTTTTTTAGTATTGTCTTTAAACATATTGTGCCAGCGATTAATAGCACCAGGCTCTGGAAAAACAAGCTCTTGCTGAACATCTATATCATTCAAAAAATTAGGTGCTTTGCTTTCGGTATGACATGCATAGCAAGGGTTATGAACAACACCATCTTCATCAGTGGTTTTTGTATAACACTGCGGAGGAATATAAGCGGTAGGATTTTTTAGTACGTCGCTCGTCAATACATCCAGTTCGAATTCTGAGCGTTCAGTTTGAGAAGACTCACACGCAACAAGACACAACATCACNCAGCAAGAAATAATAATGCGCAGCATAATTCACTCGTTTTAAATAAAAAAAGGGTGGCTAATGCCACCCTTTAAATATTAACGTGTAAATATTACAGTTAGTTTACAGCAGGGAAAGGACCTACATAACCAGTATAAGCACGTGCTTCGCCTACACCAGTATTTTCGCTACCATCAGATTCACCATAAGGATGCTGAATAACTGACATCATATAAGCCCAACCATTAATATTTGGATACCAGTATGGAGACGTTGTTTCAGCACCATAAGGCGTTGTTTGAATACGAACAAGCTCTTCTGTTGTGAAATCATAAGCCCAGATAACATCGTTCTGGTGACCAGAACCCGTATCTTCACCAACAATTAGTTTATCGTAGCCCGACATGTAAGTTACGTTATCAGGGTTAGCTAAACCATCAATGTGGCATTTATTACCCGTTTCATAACCTGCAGCTTGTGGTTCAGTCGTATCACCATAGCCACTGCCATCAACAGGGCGACCGGCAATTAAACCAACCATATTTTGTGCTACATAATCAGATCCCATATCTGCATTCGCAGCAACGTCTAGCTCATAAACACCACCACATGAGTTTTTCTCATCAAGTGCGATATGATTAGGGCCGCCTTCATCAGAAGATGCATCGTCATCCATCATCCCTTTTTCAACAGCAGACATTGCAACGTATAATTTGTTACGCTTACTATCAAATGTAACACCTTCTTCTTTTCTGAACTCGGTTGTTGCTCCCATATATGCAGCATAACGACGAGTTTCTAAACGAGAAGCAGCTGTTTCCATACCGTCTACTAACTTCAAACACTCAAGCCCTTTACCACCCGCATTTACTGCAGTAAAAGTATCAGGACATACAGAACCAGTAGCGTCAGCCGTCGTAAAGATATCTGCNAATGTAGCAACGCTCTTACCGTTAGTACCTTTCACATGATCTTGAATCTCAGCATCTGTTGCATGACCTAAAGAAATCCATTCTAGGTCTGCTGCGCCAATACCTTCTGATGAAGTTTGATTCCACTTAGCTGCATAGATTGTACCAGCGCTAAGATCTTCTTCGGTATCAGCAACAAACATATATAAACCAACGTTAGTTCCGTCGTCAGTCATATAGGTTGTTTTCTTATCAGGCATAACATAAGACAGTTCGAACGCTAAGCGACCCATTGCATAATGTTTAGTGCTGTTAACTTCTGCATCTTCTGAAACAACAACTTCAATATTCCAACCGTAGTAATAAGGATTCCATTGGCTGCTGTCAGCGTAATAATCTAACATGCCACTTGAGTAACCATTACTTTCAGCGTCTGTTCCCGTTACCAAAGTACGTGCATTCGGCTCATATTCTTCAGATGCTAAATGAGTCGTCCAAGGTGTAACTGACGCTGCACAATGAACCCAACCACCGTCGATTCCAGACTGGTCGATCTGACTCATAGTTTTTACACTTAGCTCGCCATTAGTTTCATCTTGATTTAATTCCATCAAGAACATTGCACCAGGTCTACTTTCAAACTGAGAAACTGAGAATAACTTATCGCCAATCGGTAATAATGATGTGAACTCATTTGAATCTGAGATTTCAATTGAACCATCATCGCCTTTCAACACACTACCTGACTCATCAACTAGCTGGCCAAAATAGATACCATTAACATCATCGCCTGAACGTACTAATGTTTTATACGCACCGCCGTATACTTTGCCATCAACTGTAACTTCAGATGCCATTACACTACGTTTTTCAGCATCTGTTAATGGAGCTTCCACCTCCGTGAAAACAATGCTTGTAGGATCGATAGCTAAAACACCACTAACAGTGTCATCTACAGTATCGACTACAGGAGCGCTATCCCCAGCAACGCCATCTGTACCATTTGTACCGTTCGCACCATCTTTACCATCTTCGCCACCACAAGCAACAAGCATACTCGCTGTCATTGCGAGCAATATAGCTTTGCTTAACGCATTTTTTTGCAGGAGTTTCATAATCTTATTCTCTCTCAATCATTGGTTTAATNATTACTTGAGTGGGCAGAATAGTTGATAAAAGTGACACTTTAATTACATAATAATTACATCTAATTATTTTTAATAATAGACTGATCACTTAGATGAAAATCCTCATATTCCGACTAAACTTGAATATTATGTAGGAGGTATTATGAAATCATTTATTAAGTTACCGTATATTTTTATTAGTAGTTTATTGTTCAGTTCAGCGCTGTATGCAGAGCAAAATAATAAAATAAAAAACAATTTGAAAGTTATCTCCATTTATCAAATAGATGATAGTTCTTCACCAGGATTTGATTTTTTCACGTCAGAGAAGACGCATAAGTGTGGAGGAAAGCCATCCAATAGGTATCGTTCCTACAGTGATTATCAAGAAACAAACAATAGAAAGTTCCAGCTGGTACTAGCCGCATTGAATAATCAATATCCTCTAAGGATAAAACACCTAAGCTGTGAAGGACGTGTGATGTTGGTGGATTATATTGGCATTAGCTTGGGGAGCTAGAACTATAAAANATGGGCACAAAAAAGCCGGATTATATTTTAATAATATAAATCCGGCTTTTTTAGATCTGAAGAATTCTAGAAAGAATTAATCAATTTGCTTAGCAGCAATCTTCGCTTTCCATTCTTGTGGCCCTGTAATATGTACAGATGAACCACGAGAATCAACCGCTACGGTTACAGGCATATCAACAACGTCAAATTCGTAGATAGCTTCCATACCTAAGTCAGCAAACCCTACAACTTCAGCGCCTTTAATTGCTTGTGATACCAAATAAGCAGCGCCACCAACAGCCATCAAATAAACCGCTTCGTTATCGCGAATAGCTTCAATTGCCATTGGTCCACGCTCTGCTTTACCGATCATACCTAGTAAGCCAGTTTCTTCTAAAACCGTACGGGTGAACTTATCCATACGAGTAGCAGTCGTTGGACCAGCAGGGCCTACTACTTCTTCACGAACAGGATCAACAGGGCCCACGTAATAGATAAAGCGACCTTTAAGATCTACAGGAAGCTCTTCGCCTTTGTTGATCATATCAACCATGCGTTTATGCGCCGCATCACGACCCGTAAGCATCTTGCCAGATAACAATACAGTTTCACCTGGCTGCCAATCCTTAACCATCTCAGGAGTGATATCATTCATATTAACGCGGCGTACGCCTTCACCGACTTCCCAAGTAATCTCAGGCCAATCTTCAAGTTTAGGTGCAGGTAATGCTGCAGGACCTGAACCATCTAAAGTGAAGTGTGCGTGACGAGTTGCTGCACAGTTAGGAATAATCGCTACAGGTTTGTTCGCTGCGTGTGTTGGGAAATCGGCAACTTTAATATCCACAACAGTCGTTAAACCGCCTAGACCTTGTGCACCAATGCCTAGCTTGTTTACTTTATCAAACAATTCTAAACGCAGTTCTTCAGCACGATTCTGGGCACCACGAGCTTGTAGTTCTTGAATATTTACAGGCTCTAATAAGGCTTCTTTTGCGATCATCATCGCTTTTTCAGCCGTACCACCGATACCTATACCCAGCATACCTGGTGGGCACCAGCCNGCNCCCATNTTNGGNATTTGCTCNAGCACCCAATCCACAACAGAATCAGATGGNTTCAACATAGCAAANTTAGATTTNGCTTCNGAGCCGCCGCCTTTTGCTGCTACATGCACGTCAACAGTATTNCCAGGAACCAACTTAACGTGGATNACNGCNGGNGTATTATCTTTTGTATTTCTGCGGGCACCATCAGGATCAGCNANAACNGANGCACGTAANACGTTATCAGGNTTAAGATAAGCGCGGCGAACACCTTCNTTNGCGATGTCTTCGATNCCCATNGTTGCATCTTCAAAACGCACATCCATACCAATTTCTAAGAACACAGTAACAATACCGGTATCTTGGCAGATTGGGCGATGGCCNTGAGCACACATACGGGAGTTAATNAGAATCTGAGCCATGGCATCTTTAGCCGCTTTCGATTCTTCTTTNANATANGCTTCATGAACGGCGTCGATGAAATCTTTTGGGTGATANTATGAAATATATTGCAGTGCGTCCGCGATGCTCTCAATCAGATCATCTTGGCGAACAACTGTGACGGCATTTGCCATGGGTCACGTCCTCATCAAGTTATTAGCGCTCTAAGTCAGCAATACTCACTGGGAGGTGAGTATCTTAGTCATGACTTATTGTAACTCAATTAAAACGGAGCGTCAGGCAATTGCTGGTCTACAGAGAGTAAAATTAAAACGGAATCCAGCTGCTCTCTGATGAAGATTCTGCTTCTTCTTGCTTTTGTTCATCTTCTTGTTGCTGAGCTTCAGCTAACTTTATAGCCTCAGAATCGACTTTTACCTTAACAAAATCGCGACCACGATCTAGCATCTTGGTTTGTTTTAGTTCAGCTAATCCGAATTCAGGCTCTACCATGCTTAATGGGTTCTTATGGAATGTCATATTCTTAAACAAAGCCGCATCTTGATCGACCTCNGAATAACGCAAGTAGTAGACCTTACTCGCTTCAACATTCAAGTCTAATTGTGATACTTCTTTTAGAGTAAAACCTATGCTGTCAGAGACTTTAAAGCCTGATAATCCCATTAATGGGCGACGAATAATAATTTCATGCTCGCCAGGCTCTAATTCATACCAGGTGTAACTCCCGCCTTTGATGTTAAACAAACGCTCATCGTTCATGTAGAAGCTGGGCGTTTCTAATTCATCGTTCGACCAGGTTGTACCTGGACGATAAATATAAATAAGTGCGGTATGTTCATAGTCCCAGCGATGTCCAACCGGTTGAAAATCTTGCCCACTTGGAGGCGCAACATAACTACCAAAGTCATCGCCAATCGCATGGTAAATTGTACACCCAGGTAGTAGAACTACCATCAACATCAATAATCCTATTTTTATCATTATTATTATTTCCTGTAATCAGCGGGATCATTTGCATCATTAGATTGTCGATTGTATGATGCCATGCATAACAAAAAATAACAAAAAACAACAAAAGGGATTTTGCGCATGAAAACCCCACTTCTCATCATGGCCCTGAGCATAGTTGTCGGCGGTCTTCATGTCTTTGTTCAGGCAAATGATAACCTTTACTATACTGACGATCTGGATGTCGCAGTTAAAGACGCAAAAGAAGCACCCAGTGGTAATGATATCGTCGGAAATCGTTGGTATAACCGCACAACCTCCAAGAGCTTTGATTTTCCTAAGTTATTAAATCAAGAGATGTCGACAGAAATTGTTGATGGCGCTTTAGATGCAACAGCAGCAGGTCCTGGCGACGTCGCACCTGAACGAACTTCACCTCTAGAGCTGTCTGAAGTTGAGGCAAGCGTTAGCGAAAAAGATAATGAAGAAATGGAATTACTCAGTGATCGACAAGCAAATGATATTATTATTGCGACTGAAGTTCCCGTCGATATTAATCAGCTAGAGCCTACCGTTATCAGAGTTCAGCGCATCGACTACCAAGGTAATGATTTTTCAGGCAGTGCGACCGATATCCAATCTTCTGCAACGTCAAGAGCTTATACCACCCCTTAAAAAATGGAGCTGCTATGTTAATACGAATGACAGCAAGCCTTTTTACGCTAACAGTTTCGCTATCGTCTTGGGCTATGAACCCTCATGATGAATATTACGCAGATGATATATTTACAGCGATTCAAGAAGCCAAAAAGCGACCACACCATTATGATTACAGTAGCGCTAAGCGATACAATCGCTCTACCACTCAGAGCCTAGATATTCCGCGTCTACTGAATCAAGAAATGGGTAGTACCAGTATTGAAAGTAACGACACCAATACGATTTCTGTTACAGATATTCCACTGGATGAACAAATTTCAGATGAGCGTAACAGCTTCGGTGAAGCATTAGTTGATAACCAGCCGACTCAAATACAAACTGTGACGCCTGTTATTGGTAACCCTAATGTATCATCACCCAACATTACAACGAATGTTATTTCTCGCTAGTAAAACGTTTACTGGGTGAGTTTTAAACGTATCTGTTGGCGAATCTTATATCCCATCTGCAATAAGAGGCGATCTGTATGCCAGATCTTTAACGCTGTCTCTGGCAAATTTTTAGACAATACATCCAAGTGGTGATGAAATTCATCCAATATATCTAAACCAGATAATGAATAATAATTAGGGTGCTGTTCAAAATTTGCGATTAACTGACAAATTAATTTAAGCGATGAAGACTTATCAGCTTCAAAAGCTGAAGTTGCTACTAGATGTCTTAACATCCAGCCTGCCATAGCAATTGCAACATGAACATCTTCCCAGTAGCGAAAAGGTTTATTCGCTTGCTGGTGCGCCTCATCTGTTAATATATCGCTAGCGCTAATGACTACATCATCAAACACTATTCCAGCGTGTGGAATATCTTGAATAAAGGGTGCACTTAAGGACTCTGCAACCGACAGCCCCANAGCGTTTGCAGATAATTGAATACANCTNAGAGAATCATCTTCTCGCTTTGCAACGACATACAAGCGATCAATAACATTAGGTAAGAGCATCACAAAGCCCTTACGACCATTTAAAAAGTACTTCGCCCCAGATTGCTGTAGTTTTGTTTGCATATCCCAAGGTTTTTTAACGCCTTTCTCTGACACGCAAAAAGCAGCAAATTCATCATTAGGGCATTTAGGATCTAGGCATCTAACTGCAGATTGGTAACCCGATAAAAAAGCCATTCCTGGAGTCGCTGATTGCGCCCCCAAAAGAAACGCACTGTGCTGTAGACTGTGTGATCCTTGAAATGATTCAGCCATATTGTGACGAAAATCTTCAATGTCACAATAGGCTAATAGAGGCCGCAGCAAGGCGTGTTGCAACCGAGCATCAAGTTCTACCATAGACAAGTTTACAAAGTACCTGTCATTGCATTTTGCATGCGGTCTAGACGAATTTGAATATCTTCAATCTCAAGCTTCATCTCATTAAACTGAGATTCAACTTCCGCCATAGAGCTATTTAGCTTTTTACGCGTTGCATCAATCGAGCGGATAGACTGCTCGTTATTATCAATGCGCTTTTCGGTTTCAGCAGGTAAAGCTCCAACAGATGCTTTTACTTCAGCCATTTTAGTTTCTAGCGCTTTTTGGCTATTCGCCAAGCTAGTTTTTAAAGAAGCTATGCTCTTTTTATTACCACTGATATTGGTGTTAGCCGACCCTACTTTTTGATCAATCTTTTTATCCACTTTTGTCACTGANGATTTCAGCGAACCAACTGATGATTTAAGAGTGCCAATAGATTTAGCATTTTGAGCAATTTTAGGTTTATTAGCTTTATTGGATAAATCCCAAAGTTTACGAATCTCTTTGCTGTTATCTTTTAACAAAATACGCAATGCATCGACAGATAAATTGGAATTTTCATCTGATGCAGATAATTTATCATTCAAAGCGGTCAAATTCGTCGCGTGACTATTCAAAATGCCTTCGGCTTTTTTAAGCTGAGCAGTTGCTTCTTGTAACTGCATAAATAAGAAGCCCGCAAAGCCTGCAATGACTAGAGCAACGATAAATGCCAAGATGGCGATTGTTTGCTTTGGCGCCGGTGCGATAGCCTGGCTTGCTGAAGAAGGTGTTGCTTTAGCAGCGCGTTGAGCTGCTATTCGGCGTTGTTGCAGTTGCTTTTGGCGTAAGGCGATATCGTCTTGTGAGGCCTGCATTTTAGGCATTGGATCTTGTTCGTTTGACATAGTAGCCTGTCATCCCCAAATATTTTTCATTGTTATAGTTATTAATACCGGTTCAATTCTAAGCTGAAATCCTTAGGTATTAAAGCACAGCTATTATAGCGGATATGCTGGTTAAACTAAAACCACACATTTTACATGCGTAGCAGATAATTTAAGGTATGCTATTATTCACCCCAGATTACGGAAGTAAGGCTTCAGCTCCCATTGAACCTTNCAAAACCTCCGTATCACTCAGCTAATATTGGAGAGACAACATGGCGTTTGAATTACCAGCATTGCCTTATGCACAAGATGCATTAGAGCCACACATTTCTGCAGAAACTTTGTCATTTCACTATGGCAAGCACCACAATACTTACGTAGTTAAGTTGAATGGTCTTATCGGTGGTACTGCTGATGAAAATAAATCTCTAGAAGAAATCGTTAAAACTTCTACAGGACCTGTTTTTAATAACGCAGCACAGATCTGGAACCACACATTCTACTGGAACAGCTTAAGCCCTAATGGCGGCGGCCAGCCAACTGGCGCTATCGCTGATGCGATCAACGCTTCTTTCGGTTCTTTTGAAGCGATGAAAGAAAAATTGAACGACAAAGCAGTTAACAACTTCGGTTCTAGCTGGACTTGGTTGGTTCAACTAGCTGACGGTTCTCTAGATATCGTTAATACGTCTAACGCTGGCACTCCAATCACAGAAGAAGGTGTTACACCTCTTATTACTGTTGATTTGTGGGAACACGCTTATTACATTGATTACCGCAATGTACGTCCTGATTACCTAAAAGGTTTCTGGGCGCTAGTTAACTGGGAATTTGCTAACGCTAACCTAGCGTAAGTTATCCAGTTAATCGCGTTATTGATGAAAGTCGATGACACAAAGAAAGGAGCCTCGGCTCCTTTTTTTTGCTTTTTTATTTAACCACCATTTCTAAGCAGTCCAACTATGTCTTTACCGCTTTTACTCGCCTCAAGTTCAACCTATCGCAAACAACTCTTAGAGAAGTTGCAGCTACCATTTGAGCGCTCCAGTCCAGAAATTGATGAGTCAATTCGGTTAAACGAAGATCCTAGCGATTATGTTGAGCGGCTTGCCATCGAAAAGGCAAAAGCACTCAGTGATGCATTTCCAAATCATATTATTATCGGCAGTGACCAGTGCGCTGTTCTAGAAATAGATAACAAAGATACCCGTAAACAACAGATTTTAGGCAAACCCCACACTATTGAGAATGCAGTAAAGCAGTTGAGTGATTGCAGTGGGAAGAAAGTGACTTTCCTGACAGGCCTATGTTGCTTCAATAGCCAGACAGGAAAAGCCTTATCTATTGTTGAGCCTTTTACTGTTCATTTTCGGGAATTAACCGAAGTTCAAATTCGTCGTTATATTCAACAAGAAATGCCATTAGATTGTGCAGGAAGCTTTAAGTCTGAAGGACTGGGAATTCGTTTATTCAGCGCTTTAGAAGGAAGAGATCCCAATAGTTTAATTGGATTACCACTCATTGCTTTAGTGGACTTATTAGAGCAGATGGACATAGACGTACTTTAACGCCCTTAAAAAATGATGCCATAAAAAAAGCCAGCATAAGCTGGCCTTTTTATATAAAGTTGAGGTACTAAGCATTAAATTCTAGTTTCTAACGCCTTGAAATAAACGATTCATACGCACATCGACAGATTCTTCACTCAGGTCACCCGAGATATCAAACTCCCAAATACCTTCAAATTTCTCATTGGTTAACTCTACTGCTTTTTGTTTTTCCAATACGATGGTAGGACGTAAAAACACCATCAAATTACGCTTAACGTGCTGAGTACCTTTACTCTTAAATAACCAACCCAAACCTGGAATATCGCCAAGGAAAGGGACTTTACTTTCAGTCTCTGTAATATCATCGCTAATTAAGCCACCCAATACGATGGTTTCCTTATCCGCCGCTAAAATCATAGTTTTCAGCTCACGCTTGTTTGTAATCAAGTCTGCTTGGCCTTCAACTGTCGTACTCGATACAGATTCTGCAGTTACTTCTACTTCTAAGCGCAATTCATTACCTTCATGGATATGCGGCTTAATTTTAAGCGTAACACCAATATCTTCACGAGAAATTGTAGTAAACGGATTGCTATTGGTACTAGAAGACGTTGAGCCTGTAATAAACGGAACGTTTTGACCTACAATAATTTCAGCTTCTTGGTTATCCAGCGTCATAATACTTGGAGTTGAAAGCAGGTTAGTATTACTTTGGCTTTGAAGTGCCTGAATCACCATTCCGAAATCGAATACGCCATCCGTAGACTTATAAGCACCTAATGTTAAACCGTTGCTTAATGATGACGTTCCCGCTACAGCATCCGTTGCAATTTGGCTTATTGAATCACCGGCGTTAGTGAAGTTGGTTCCTGCAACAGGAGAATCCGTATCCCCAACAGCCCACTGAACACCGAATGAATTCGATGCGTCACCAGACACTTCAACAATGGCAGACTCAATCAATACTTGTGCACGGCGAACATCCAATTCATGAATAATTTCGCCAATTTCTTTTAAGATAGATGGTTCTGCACGAATGACTAAGGCATTTAACTCTTCGTCAGCAAAGATGCTGGCCTTGCCCTTAGCTTTACTTGAATCTTTACCACCTGTTGACTCGGTATCAGCCATTAGGTTCTTAAGCAATTCGGAAAGCTTCTTTGAATCAGCGTATTTCAAACGAATAACTTTAGCACTGCCCGAAAAATATGATGGCTTATCAAGCTGCGTTATCAGCTTGCGAATACGCTCACGAGAAGTTTTCTCACCTTTAATAATCAGGCGGTTACTACGCTCATCAGCAACGACTCGAATACTGCCCGTTGTATTGCTTTTAGATCCTTGCGCTACTTTATCTGGATCTAAACTTTGTAGCATAGTAACAACGTTACCAACCCAAGCTTCTTTTAACTGAATAACCTCTAACTCTTCACTGCCAGACTTATCTAAGCGATCAATAATTTGCTCTATACGAGAGATGTTAGATGCATGGTCAGAAATAATTAGAGCATTTGCAGAGCGTACTCCCGCGAGATGACCATACTTAGCAACCAAAGGACGTAAAATCGGTACCAGATCTAAAGCCGGAGTATTTTTAATTGTGATTACCTTAGTAACCATCTCTTGGCTTTGCTCTTTAACTTGAGCTTCTAAATCTCCACCCTGTTGCTTCACAGAGTTCTGCTGCACCACCATGATAACTTCGCCAGCAGGTACTGCGGCATAACCATGAACTTTCAATACAGACAAAAACAGCTCGTAAACCGCTTCAGTATTCATAGTTTCTGTAGAAACAACTGTCACCTTACCTTTCACCCTGGGATCAATGACAAAGCTTTTCCCTGTGATATCTGCAATTTGACCGATGAAGGCGGATATATCAGCATCCTTCATATTCACTTGCCAATTTTGATCTTCAGCATAACTAACTAAAGGCACTGCACCGAATACGATCGACATGGTAAACAGGGCTATTTTACAAAAATACTTAAACACCGATTAAGTCCTTATTTAATGGTATGGTTAACAACAAAGCGACGATCACCACGCTGTATTTCTAGGCGTGCTTGTCCACTACTGGTCACTTGCTCCAGTAGGCCCTGATCGTCATCAATATTGCCAAGTGTCTGTTCATTCACAGACAGTATTACATCACCAGGTTGCAGACCTAACTGAGTTAGCATGGAATCTGAACTGGAAATTTTATAACCTTCGCCATTGGCTGCGACCTCCAAACCAAGCTGCTTTAATGCACCTCTGGGGTCACTATTAACCTCATCACGTAATAATGTAATCGCATCAGAGGCATTTCTTATCTTTTTAAGGCGCTGTTTCAAGCTGCCATTAGCCGTGGCTTTTTTCTGAGAAGACGTGGGCTTAGAAGACTTACGAATACTGCTTTTTTTATCTAGGTCGAATTTTAAGGTCTCTAACTTACCATTACTATCCAAAATAACCTTATCTTGATGCACTGCCGCTAGCTTAGTCCGCCCTTGTACAATATCCCCAATGCGGTAATTCTCACCTTTTCCATTCTTGGGAGCAATAATTGCGCTAGAGTTTTCGGCTTTGCTTGCTGCCATTACACCCAACAACTCTAAACGTAAACGTGTTTTAGGGGCATTAACTTCTTTAGGTACTTCTACGACTTCGGCAACGGCATCACCAAATACATGCCTATCAGCAATGCTGTCTTGGCTCTGTTGAATAGTGCTTGAGCTGCTTGCACGAGTAGGCTCTAGTAGAGCCACTTTGGCAGGAGATAAAACCATCCACGTTAGCGCTGCTAACTGGCTCGATAGTAATACAGTAAAAACAGTTTTTGCTAGAGTTAAGCTAGTGCGCTGCCAAGGTAAAAGAATGATACTTTGCTCACTCACAACACATCCCCCTTTACTCCATAACGGCTCTTCATTACCTGCCCTAGCATTAAGATTTTTATATTATTCATAATAATTTCTGCGACACCTCAAAGATAACGGTATCTTCAGAAACATCTTGAGGCCATTTTTGCCCTAATAAATCCAACAATCTGCGACGAATTTTTAAACCAGACCAACCGTCAGGCTGAACATATCCGCTACCAATAGAGTTTCCTTCGGTATCGGTAATGGCTAAGTCTACATTATCGCTCGGCTTAGTAATATTACCCACTAAAATAGGAAGCTGTGCATCAATCTTTCGACCATCGATTGGAAAACTAATATCGCCTCCCGAAAAAACGATGCGACCACCAGCATTGTGGATCTGCTTATCACTTAATGTAACCACACTATTGAAATCGGTTAGCTCAAAATTACCTTCTAACGCTGCACGGCCTTGCTTTAATAACGGCTTCAGATATTGAGAAGACATGAATGCCGAAATGCCGCTCACTTCTACCTGGTCACCATCGGTGCTAACCTTGCCGTCAAGTTTTAGGTCATTTCCCTTCACATCTATCAATGCTGTAAGGTTACCTGACAATAACTCACTTACTTGAATATCCCAGCTAGCACTTACAGAGCCTATTTGAGCTGACTTCACCTGAGCCTGCCCTTGCCAAATGGTTCCAGTTACTGCTTCAACCTGAACAGGGAGTCGACCTAGTTTTGGCTCAATTTTAGGCCAAACAAATTCCAAAGGCGCAGTAAGAACTACAAATATTGCGTAGCTGATGAAGCCTAATAATATGTAACCTTTAGCGGACCAAATTGCCTTCAAAACTATCTCTTCTATTTATTACTATAATTAATCCAGCATTCTACTGAATGCAGACCCAAGTGTAATGAAGTTTTATTACAGAATGCCAAAACAACAACACTTTCCTTAATGAATGCACATTATTATGTGAATAGCGCTATATTTTCCAGCCAATTCTCTGTTTGTTTTATAATCAATTGAACTCAAGCGATCTATTGTTACTTAATTTCTTCTATCAAGGTACGCTCTATTGGTAGTTGCACATAGCCTGTTTCAACACTCCAGAAATAATAATACCCAATTGCTCGGCCTTGATCATCTCTGCCAGTGGTAATCTTCCCATCTTTAACGGTCCAGCTTTTAATCACATTTCCACCATCAACATAAGACACTTTAAGATCTTCACCCAAAAAGTTATCTGCTTGGCGAGACCATTTATTCATGGTTTCTTCAGTACAGGCTGACAGAAAAAGAATACTGATGAAGGTGATACAAACACTGACTTTAGACATAGTTGCTTTCATTCCGCGGGTGTTAGTTACATGTAGAGACAAATATACGGTAAACTAAGTTAATTAATAACTATCCGCCTATACTAACCCATAAACCAATAACGATTATAATTAAACTTTATGACTAACCTTATGACTGATTTCGTATGACTAAACGACCTACCAAACGTGAAATCCGCCAACAAATGGATAGCGAGGTTGAGCAATACCTTAATAAAGGTGGTGCTGTAAATGAATATGAGCGGGGAGTAAGTGGTTTAATTAATGGTAAGATTGACGAACGTAGTACAGGGTTTCAACAGGGTAAGCAGGAAAGAACACCGTTAACTGATGCTCTTAAAGCTGTGGACGAGCGTAAAAAATCCGCTCTAAAATCGAATAATAACAAGCCTTCACGCCCAAAGAAGAAAATCATTTATGATGATTTCGGCGAGCCTGTTCGTGAAGTCTGGATTGATTCTTAATTTTGTAGCGTCTTAGTACTTATTCGCTTCAAATTTTTCTCGCGCTGATTACTTGAGCGCTGAGCGTCTTCTAATGTTTCAGTATATACATCCAACCAAGTGCGAGACCCCTGCACCATTTTAGCAAGATCGAACATACCCACTCGCAAAGCCGACAAGAATTCTTGATAGCTTTGCTCTTGCTCTATCAAGTTTTGCTGAAAAGCGGCCACCTGGCTTCGATCATAAGTCAGCGTTAACGCAGCAAGTAATTTCTGCTGATCACTGATATCAGTTCTTAACTGCGTAATGATAGCTTTTTGTTCCTCAAATCTGGAAACCGGGACAAAAGGCTCATCCGCGCGCAATAACTTCAGAATAAGCACTGTTAACGATACGGATAAAATAACAATAAGCGTTAACGCTACAATAGTAATAAACGTACGGTTTTTCCCGACCTTGCCTTCAAGCAGACTAATACGCTGCTCGTCACTTAGTTCTTCTATATCTGTCATGCCAGTCTCACTTAAAAAACGTTGCCTTTATTGAGTGTAGACAGTAATGACAGATCCGAACAATTTGACATTAAAATCTCTCGAATTTAGGCCTCAGCAATAAGCGTCGCTCTATATGGAGCAGGGTATCCTTCGGCTGTTTTGCTTTTATCTTCAGGATCTAAGAAATCTGTTAAAGACTGATATTGCATCCAATCGGTTGAGCGCTGCTCATCTAGGCTAGTGATATTTTTTTCGACAATTCGTGGATTCTTAAAACCAACACGGCGCGCCCAAAGGAGCAGAGTGTCACAGCTTGGTAAAAACCAGACATTACGCATTTGAGCGTATCGATCTTCTGGCATTAACACCTCTCCTAACTCACCCTCTATAACCAAGGTTTCTAGCACCAATTGACCACCTGGCTTGAGCGTATCTTTCAATTCAGCCATATGATCTAACGGCGACTTTCTGTGATAAAGAACCCCCATAGAAAAGGTCGTATCAAAGGCTTTTAACGGTCTTGGGACATCTTCCATACGCAATGGCAATAGGTCGATATTCAAGTTTTGCTCTTGACCAGACTGTTTGTTTTGACCAGATTGAGCATATTGTTTAAATGCTTGAAATTGAGCCAAAAACAATCGCGATGGGTCAACACCAACAACTCGATGAGCACCTGCACCTAACATGCGCCACATGTGATAACCCGAACCACAGCCAACGTCTAAAATCGTACGTCCTTCTAAAGAAGCCAAGTGTGGAGAAATTCGCTGCCACTTCCAATCACTGCGCCATTCAGTATCAATATGAGTATCGAAAAATTGAAATGGACCTTTGCGCCACGGGCTTAATTGCATCAGCCCAGCTTTTACAGTTGCGTCCGTTTCTTCGCTAATGCTATCACTGCTTAGCTCAATACGATCTTGGGTTAAATCAGTAGTAATATTGTCAATTGCGGGTAAATTTTCCAACGCATCTAACCAACGCTGCTGATCCCCATGAACCTTTTCGTTAAACAGGTTATGCAGCTGTTGCGGTAAAATTTTCGCCCATGGTTTTAACAAACTGCCATCGGCTTCCATCGCGGCCTGTACATCATCAAACCAAGAGAATACATCTACATTCATATTGAAGTTCTTTATTAATCGCTAATGCGTTTAGGAGATTATTTAATTGCCAAATAAGAGACAAAATTGAAGCACTGATACCAGCGAATAACTCGGCTAAAGCCTGCTTCTTTTAAGCGTGCCATGTGGTCAGCTTCGGTTTCAGGTACTAATACGTTTTCTATCGCACTGCGTTTTTGTGCAATTTCTAATTCGCTATAGCCGTTAGCGCGCTTAAAATCTAAATGCAGCTTATCTTGTAATGCTTGCTCATCATCAGAGAAACAAATTTTCTCTGAAAGGATCAGCGCGCCACCCGTATTTAAGCCTTGAGCAATATTGCTCAACAGGTTCAAACGTTGTTCTTTAGAAATAAATTGAAGAACATAATTGAGTGCTACAACCGAAGCGTTTTCAATATTTAGCTTAGTAATATCAGCGCAAGATAATTCAACATCAACCCCACCTTCATCTAGCGCTAAGTAATGTCCCGCTTGCTCAATCATCGCCGTAGAGTTATCCACACCTAAAATCTTGCAGTTTTTCGCTTTAACCCCATGACGCATGGCCAGAGTAACGGCTCCTAACGAACAACCTAGATCATACAAATTGGTATTATCACGAGCGTATTCACCTGCAATAACACCAGACATGGCAACCGTTTCGGCATAGCCAGGCACAGAGCGCTTGATCATATCCGGGAAAACACGAGCCACAGCAGAGTCAAAAGTAAACTGTCCACTTAGTTGCTCACCCGCACTATTGGCATAAATATCGTCGGTTGAACTTAAAGAAGCGCTATCGCTCAGACTAGAGGGTTTATCAGTCATGCTAATCAGTATCGTAAGAAATGGAAAATCTAGAAATTAAGCCGAGCATTCTAACGTAAAGCACTTAGCTCTGGCTATTTGTTCGCATCGATAGCGCACCTATAGACAGGCGCTAATCTGCGTTAACGTGGCTCAAGGATTCATCAGCGGACCAAATACGATAATTCACTTCTGCATCTTCCGGGGCATAAACAACAACCGGCAAGCGTGAATTATAACGTACAAGATAAGGTTCACCCATTAATGAAATAAAGCGCTCTACTCTTTCAGCTGTAGGATCAACAGCCATTAAAGTAGCGATCATTGGACCAAACTCTGGTAATACGTAACGAGTAAACCCCCAGCCAGGAATATTGGTTGGTTCTATTTTACCAGCAAAGAAATAATGATTCTGACGATCAATAATAACTTTTTTACCGATAACAATTTCTACTTTGAAATCAGCTTCATTGTCTTTTTTCTCCAACCGAATAACGTAACGTTTTTGCCCTTCTTCTGCTTGCGGAAAGGCTTTCATGTTGTCAGCCCACAACGATGACATTGGAGATAAGCAATAGATGGAAATGATTAACAGCAGATGTTTCATAATACTCAAACCTTATCCTGCGGAATTTCTTTTTTAATACGAACACCCAAATCTACAAATTGATTCGCTGTAGACACTAAATTTCCTCGCCCTTGCGCCAAAGAGCTATACGCTTCGTCATAGGTTTTTTGGGCAGTATCTAGCTGGTTGCCTAACTTATCCATTTTCTCAACCACGATACGTAAACGGTCATACACTTTACTCGCTTGCTCTGCCAGTTCATCCGCGCTTTTACCGCGACGCTCTATCGCCCATAAACTTTCTACTGTACGTAAACTCGCAAGCAGAGTTGTCGGAGTGACGACCACAATTCTCTGATCAAAAGCCTCCATGAAAAGTGATTCATCGAATTGAAAAGCAACCATAAACGCCGGTTCTATGGGCATAAACATAAAGACAAAATCAGGAGAGTGCAGTTTGGGTAATTGCTGATACGCTTTAGTCGACAAGGTTTTTATATGATTACGAATTGCATCGGTATGCTGCTTTAAAAATTGTGCTTTGCTGGCATCGTCTTCAGCATTTACAAAATCGCTATAAGCATTCAGAGAAACCTTAGCGTCGACAATTATGTGCTTGCCTTCTGGTAAATTAATAATAACATCAGGGCGGTAATTTTGGCCGTCATCCGCTTTATGATTTTGCTCTCGCACATACTCTTCCCCCAAGCGTAATCCTGAACGTTCGAGTACGGTTTCAAGCACCAATTCCCCCCAATTACCCTGAGTTTTTTTATCGCCACGTAAAGCTTTCGTTAACGCGCTGGCTTCATCGGTAATGCTTTGGTTAAGTCTGTGAAGTTCAGTGATTTGAGTTTTTAATACTGCTCGATCTTTTGCATCATGTAGGTGAACATCTTCGACTTTTTTGCGCAGGCCTTCTAACTGATCTTTAAAAGGGTCTAGGATCGTTTCTAAGCCTTGCTTATTTTGCTTTTGTTTTTCTTCAAAGATTTTATTCGAGAGGTTTTCAAATGTTTGCTTTTGCTGACGCTGCTGTTGATTAAACAGCTGCTGATCTTGCTGGCGTAATGCTTGGTTGTGCTGCTGTTGCGACTGCATCTTTTGCTTCAGTAATGCATTTTCTAGCTGTAACTGCTGATTAGCATCATCAGCAATTTTTTTTCCTTGTTCTAGACCTAATTCTAAGCCCAAACGTCTGCCCATTAATAGACTGCCAATACAGCAGCCTACTAACAATAATAAAAGGAATAACAAAACAGGCCACGAATCCAACAGTATCGATTCCATTCATTATTCCTTTCTTAGTATCAATAATAATGTATCGATACTATTTAAATACTAATCTTGTGAACCAAGTGACGTTAGCTGCTCAGTCTGATGCTCAGAAATTAGCGGCTTTAATACAGAGCCTAAATCACCCTGCATTACTTCATCCAACTTATACAAGGTTAGATTGATTCTGTGGTCGGTAACTCGACCCTGTGGATAGTTATAAGTACGAATTCGCTCTGAGCGATCGCCACTACCCACTAAACTTTTACGTTCAGCCGCTTGTTCTGCTTGTTGCTTCTGTAAAACAGCATCATTAATTCGGCTCGCAAGAACCGTCATCGCTTTAGCACGGTTTTTATGCTGAGAACGCTCATCCTGACACTCAACTACAAAGCCTGTCGGAATATGCGTTAAACGAATCGCAGAATCGGTTTTGTTAACGTGCTGACCACCAGAACCAGAAGCCCTAAACGTATCAACACGTAAATCTGCTTTCTTAATTTCGATATCGCCTTCGCCTTCAACTTCTGGCATAACAGCAACTGTACACGCAGAGGTATGAACACGGCCTTGAGATTCCGTTTCTGGTACACGCTGTACACGATGAGCACCAGACTCAAATTTCAGCTGAGAATAAACATCAGTTCCTGAAATTCGTGCAATGATCTCTTTATAACCACCATGATCACCGTCATTAGTACTCAAGATTTCTACGCGAAAACCTTGGGTTTCAGCGTAGCGAGAATACATGCGGTATAAATCACCCGAGAAGATAGCAGCTTCATCACCACCCGTACCTGCTCTAATTTCAAGAATAACGTTACGGCTATCGTTTGGATCTTTTGGCAATAGAAGAATTTGCAATTCATCTTCTAAACGTTCAAGCGTTGCTTTCGCCGACTTGAATTCTTCCTGACCCATTTCGCGCATATCAGGATCTTCATCTTTCAATAGCATCTCTGCTTCAGACAAATCATCCTGTGCTTGAGTAAATGCTTCGTAAGCCTGAACAACAGGCTCTAGTTCTGCATACTCTTTTGATAATGCGCGATACTTATCCTGATCAGAGATAATTTCATTATCCCCAAGCAAGTGACCAATTTCTTCGTATCGTTCACATAGGTGTTGTAACTTATGTACTAATGATTGTTTCATGTTGCTTTATTCTTCTCTTTTTTCTCAGTCTCATTAGTATTAGTTTCTTCACTACTTGAGAGTTGAAATAATTCTTGTACCCAATCCATTACTTCAAGCTGCCCTTCGGCTCCGGCTTGTCGCATCTGTTTTGTAGGAGTGTGCAATATTTTATTGGTATAGGTGTGAGCGAACTGCTGTAATACTTTCGCTGGATCATCACCATTAGCTAACTGCTTACGAGCCTTGGTCAAACATTCGTCGCGCAGTGACTCAACATGCCCGCGCAATGATGTTACGGTTGAAACTACGTCTAAAGAACGTAATTCTCGCATAAAACGCTCTACACCCGAAACAATCAATTGCTCAGCTTGTTTCGCAGCGTCTTGGCGCGACTTTACATTTTCTTCAATAATATCTTTTAAATCATCAACGGTATAAAGGAATACGTCATTCAACTCGCCAACTTCTTCCTCAATGTCTCTAGGGACGGCGATATCCACCATAAATATCGGTGAGTGACGACGTTTTTTCAATGCCCTTTCTACAGTACCTTTACCGAGTATCGGCAGCGGGCTTGCAGTTGACGAGATAACAATGTCAGCTCGAGGTAATTCTTGCGCAATATCTTCTAGCAAAACGGCTTCAGCGTGAAATTGCTCTGCCAGCTTTTGCGCTCGCGCTAAGGTGCGATTGGCAACGATAATTTGTTGTATACCCGCATCTTTTAAATGCTTCGCCACAAGATCAATCGTCTCTCCCGCGCCAATCAATAATGCCGTGCTTTTACTAAAATCAGAGAATATATGCTTAGCCATACTAACAGCAGCAAAAGCAACAGACACTGGGTTCTGCCCAATAGCCGTATTGGTTCTAACGTCTTTTGCGACGGAAAAGGTTTGGCGAAATAAACGGCCAAGATTACTACCTGTTGTACCTGCTTGCTGAGAAACAGCAAAAGCAGATTTAAACTGACCTAATATCTGAGGCTCACCCAACACTAAAGAATCCAAGCCACTGGCAACTCGCATCATATGCTGTACGGCATCATTATCATGATGAGTATACGAAGAATCGATAAGTACTTGCTCATCGATCCCATGATGTTGGCTTAGCCAAGACAGTATCGCGCTTCCTGCTACTTTACCTGCTTCTTCACAATCATCACTATGAGAACAATATACTTCGGTTCGATTACACGTCGATAAGATAGATACTTCCGTCACAAGCGATAACGTCTGCAGCACCTGCTGAAGAACATCCTGCATAGTTGCTGGATCAAACGAAACTTTCTCACGCACTGCTACTGGAGCTGTTTTGTGATTAATGCCGAGCGCTAGGATTCCCATTTGAGACTAAATCTGACCTTATAATGTGTTCAATCGCAATAATGCGATGAGTGTAAAGCGGTAGTATAACGATAAATAATGATGAAATCTTTTCCACATTGCATTGTCTACCATTATTTAGCCCATAATAAAGACATAAGCCTGACTTTTAGTTAATTTTCAGCGTATGCTATTTATAGAGTAGATGGATAAAGGTAGATATGTTTTTACGGATTATTAGTTTATTAATTGCCAGCAGTACAATAACTGCCTGCTCGCTCCTGCCTACAAACCAAGCAAGCAATAATCTAGATGTTATAGAAGACAGCAAAAGTTTGATGGTTAATGGCAATAACTCCAATATAGCACCTTCAAATACATCCATTACGCCCGATCGCCCCTTCCCTGCCCCAACGCTTTACTCTTTATTAGTTGCAGAAATCGCAGGTCAGCGACAACAATTTGATATTTCACTTGTCAATTATTTAGATCAGGCAGAAAAAACCCAAGATCCAAACATTGCCGAGCGCGCAACTCACATTGCTCAGTATATGGGCGCAACCAAATATACGTTACACGCAGCAAAAATTTGGGCGAATAGCGATCCTGAAAACCCTCAAGCACACCAGGCTTTAGCCCAAGCATTCATGATAGAGGGTGATTTTTCTAACGCGCTTAAGCACATGGAAGCGGTATTTAATCTTGTTGGGGACAGTCAGTTTGATTATTTAGCCCTTAACGCCCAAGAATTAAGCGCTAATGAAAAATATAGTTTATTGCAACAATTCGAAGCTTTAATCCAAAAACACTCAGAATATTCACAACTATGGATGGCAAAAGGCACTTTATTACTACAATTAGAAAATTACTCAGACGCACTGATTAGCTTTGAACAAGCCCTTTCTTTGCGCCCTCACTATACAGCGGCATCCATCAGTAAAGCACGAGCACTTCATAAATTAGAGAAAACTGAAGAAGCATTAGCATGGCTTGATGAATTGCACGATCAGCAGCCTAAGCACAAAGGGATTGGAGTCTTACGGGCGCGCATCTTAATCGACCTTGCTCGCTACAGCGAGGCACGTGCTGCTTTTCAACATTTAAATCAACAGTTTCCAGACGATCAATCTATCAAGTTATCCCTAGGGTTACTCAATATAGAACTGCAGGAATACGATGAAGCTATTGCAACATTGACTCCCCTCACCCTATCTCGCCCAATTGCCAATGAAGCGTATTTTTACCTAGCGCGTATTGCAGAAATACAAGAAGACTACCCGAGAGCTCTATTAAGCTTGAATCAAGTACAACAAGGGCGCCAGTTTTTACCTGCTCAATTACAAACCCTGCGCATCCTGATGCAAGAAGAAGGCATTAATGCAGCAAGAGACTATTTAAGCCGAACTCGAAGCCAGCACCCTAATTTCAATACGAAGTTAGTGCAATTAGAAATCGAGCTACTGATTCAAGAAGATGATATTCCAGAAGCCTATAACGTGGCCAACTTAGCGCTTAATGAAGAGCCTGATAATACAGATTTTCTTTATAGTCGTGGGTTGCTCGCAGAAAAGCTTGATAATATCGAGCAACTAGAAACAGATTTGCGAAGAATCATACAGCTGAACCCTAATGATGCAGAAGCAATGAATGCGTTAGGCTATACACTAGCGGATAAAACAAATCGTTTAGCTGAAGCACAAGCCTTGGTCGAGCAAGCCAACAAACTAGCGCCGAACACTCCTGCGATCATTGATAGCTTAGGCTGGATTCATTACCGATTAGGAAACCTAGATAAAGCATTAGTATTGCTGCAAAGCGCTTATAGTGAATTTCCAGATCATGAAGTAGCAGCCCATCTTGGTGAAGTACTCTGGCAATTAGATCGAAATGATGAAGCCCAAGATATTTGGCAACAAGGCTTAGAAGCCAACCCTGAAAGCTCTATCATTAAAGAAACTCAAAAACGACTTAATACAGACGCACCATAACAATGAAATTTTTATTTACGACACTCATGCTAATCATTGGCATGAGCTTACAAGGTTGCAGTATTTTTAGCTTGCAGCAAAACAGCTCAGAACTAACAAACCAACTAAACCAAATAGAATCTTGGCAGGTTCGTGGCAAGCTATCCGTAATCAGCCAGCAGGAATCTGCAACAGGTTACTTAACTTGGATTCAAGAAGAAGATAACTACGATTTATTTTTATCAGGGCCTTTTGGTCAAGGTGCTAGCCACTTAATTGGTAATGATCAATACGCCAGCCTTTCTATTGGTGGTAAAAAACCCGTATTGGCTGAATCTGCTGAGCAACTGATGTATCAACAATTGGGCTGGCAATTTCCGGTATTGGATATTCGCTATTGGGTTAAGGGTCAGGCAAGCCCACACTCTGAAGCCGATTTTAAGAAAGATGACATGGGGTTAATGGAAAGTCTAAAACAGCATGGCTGGCAGGTTAATTTCTCACGCTATCAGCGTCAAGGCGATACATGGTTACCTGGGCGAATAAAAATCAGCGGCCATCAATTAAAATTTACCTTCGTAATTAAAGAATGGACCTTCAGTGGATAAGCAAAGCCAACCCTCTTCATCTTGGTTAACCGTACCAGCACCAGCCAAACTCAACTTAATGCTTCATATTACCGGCCAGCGCGAAGATGGCTACCATGAACTGCAAACTATTTTCCAGTTTGTGGATTATGGTGATGAACTTAGTTATCAGCTGCGTGATGATAATGAAATAACACTCTCCCCAGAGATTGAAGGCGTCAATTTCGAAGATAATTTAATTATTAAAGCCGCTCGAGCCCTGCAAAATCATCATTACGCTTCAAACAAAACATGCGGTGCGAATATTCAATTAAAAAAAGTCCTTCCCATGGGAGGTGGCTTGGGCGGCGGCAGCTCGAATGCTGCAACAACCCTGTTAGCACTGAATAAATTATGGAATCTTAACTTATCACTGGATGAGCTTGCGGCTATCGGGCTCAACTTAGGTGCTGATGTACCTGTATTTATAAAAGGCCAAGCATGCTGGGCAGAAGGCGTTGGCGAAAAGATCGTCCCACTACCTGATTTAGTCGAAAATTGGTTCGTCATCGCTTGCCCAAACGCACATTCAGATACAAAAGAAATTTTTTCGCACAAAGAGTTGACAAGGGATAGTCAGATCATTAATATGCGCCACGCACTTGAGGGACAAGCAGCAAACGAAGGTCGTAATGACTGTCAGTTAGTTGCCTCGAAACTCAACCCTGAAATTGGTAAGACATTGAATTTGCTAAACAAATTTGGTTCTGCTAAGATGACTGGGACTGGAGCTTGCGTTTTCTTAAGCTTAGCTTCAGAGAGCGAAGCAACGAAAGTTGCAAGTAAGCTTCCAGCTGAATTAAATGCATTTATTGCGAAAGGTACTAACCTTTCTTCTGCACATAAGGTATTATTCGGCTCCGTTTGAAAAAACGGGTTTTAAAAAGTTGGGATGTCGCCAAGCGGTAAGGCAACGGGTTTTGATCCCGTCATGCGCAGGTTCAAATCCTGCCATCCCAGCCAACTTCTTTTTTATCCATTATTGAAAAAATCTAAAGGTGACCCATAGTGTCCAAACTGATGGTATTTACCGGCAACGCCAATCCTAAGTTAGCCAAGCTAGTCGTTGAACGTTTAGATATTCCACTGGGCGAAATGTCCGTTGGTAAATTCAGTGATGGTGAGATCACAGTTGAAATTAATGAAAATGTTCGTGGTAAAGACGTTTTTATTATTCAACCAACCTGTACACCAACCAACGATAACTTGATGGAACTTCTGCTAATGGCAGATGGTTTACGTCGTGCTTCTGCAACTCGAATTACAGCTGTTGTTCCATATTTCGGTTATGCACGCCAAGATCGTCGTCCTCGTAGTGCTCGTGTGCCAATTAGTGCCCGCGCAGTTGCTGACATGATGGTAGGTTCAGGTATCGACCGCGTATTAACGGTTGATTTACACGCCGACCAAATCCAGGGCTTCTTCAGTGTCCCTGTTGATAACGTATACGGCTCTCCAATTTTATTAGATGACATCGCTCGTCAGAAATACGAAGACTTAATCGTTGTTTCTCCAGACGTTGGTGGTGTTGTTCGCGCACGCGCTATCGCTAAACAGTTAAATGTTGATCTAGCGATTATTGATAAGCGTCGCCCAGAAGCCAACGTTGCCGAAATCATGAACATTATCGGTGATGTTGAAGGTCGTACTTGTGTCTTAGTAGATGACATGGTCGATACTGCGGGCACTTTATGCCACGCTGCAACTGCATTAAAAGAACGTGGTGCTAAAGCCGTTGTTGCTTACTGTACTCACCCTGTTCTATCCGGCCCAGCCATTGATCGTTTAAAAGCTTCTGCTCTAGATGAGTTAGTTGTAACTGATACGATTCCACTGTCTACGGCTGCTCAAAAATCTGGTCGCGTTCGTCAACTGACTATCGCAGGCTTATTAGCTGAATCTATTCGTCGTGTTAACAACGAAGAATCGATCAGTGCTATGTTTCGATAAGAAACTAGCTAAAACAGTTTCACGTTAGGGGTTTGGTCGCAAAACCTCTAGCAAACAAGAGAACCTCAGATGCTTTTTTGCATTTGGGGTTTTCTGCACTTAGTCGCTTCATACTTGATAGCGACTTTTTAAATATAGAAAGGTAGACATTATGTCCGATTTATCATTGAACGCAGAACTTCGCGAAGTAGTAGGGAAAGGTGCGAGCCGCCGCCTACGTCGTTTAGAAGGTCTAGTTCCAGCAATTATCTATGGCGGAAAAACTGGCGGCAACGCTCGTAAGCCAACCAACATCACGTTGAAAGAAAATGAGTTGAAGAAAGCTTTAGAAAACGAAGCTTACTACAGCAGCATCATCACTTTGAACCTTGGTGAAAAAACTGAGCAAGTTGTATTGAAAGATATGCAGCGTCACCCTGCTCGTGAGCACGTTATGCATGCTGATTTCTTACGCGTAAGTAAGTCTACAATCATCAAGCAGCAGCTTCCTATTCACTTCATCAATGAAGATATTTGCCCTGCTGTTAAAACTGGCGGCGCTAAGATCAATCACCAGATGACTAGTATCGATATTATCTGTGCAGCTGGCGATCTTCCTGAGTTCATCGAAATCGATCTTGCTACAACAGAAGCGGGTGAAGTAATTCACTTGTCAGACATTAAATTCCCTAAAGGCGTTCAGTCTTTAGCATTGTCTCACGGCGCTGATCACGATACAGCTGTTGTATCTTTGTTTACTCCTAAGGGCGTAGCTGAAGATGAAGAAGAAGCTAGCGAAGAAGCTGGTGAGTAATCGTTCTCTCTGATACTAAGCCATTAAGGCAGTAGTCCAAGAGAAAACAGTAAAAAGGGCTCATTTATGAGCCCTTTTTTGTATCAACAAGATTAGATAGACAAAAAAAGATGAGCAAAATTAAACTCATAGTCGGCTTAGGCAATCCAGGTTCTGAATACGAAGCGACTCGCCATAATGCTGGTGCTTGGTTTATCTCAGAAGTTGCCCGTGCGTACAATATTTCATTAAAAGCGGACAAGAAGTTTTTTGGCCTAAGCGGTCAAGGCCGTATCGATGGCCAAGATGTATGGTTGCTATTTCCAACGACTTTTATGAATAAAAGTGGTCAGGCAGTACAAGCTTTAGCAAATTTTTATAAAATTAATGCCGATGAGATTTTGGTTGCCCATGATGAGTTAGACTTACCATGCGGTGTGGCTAAATTGAAACAAGGTGGTGGTCACGGTGGTCAAAATGGCTTACGTGATATCATTGCTTGTTTAGGCAATAATAAAGACTTTCATCGTCTACGAATTGGCATTGGCCACCCGGGTGATAAGAGTCGAGTGACTGGGCACGTATTAGGTCGCCCCAGCGCAACAGAAAAGAAACAGTTAGACGAAACAATTGATGAAGCTTGTCGCGTTCTCCCTGATGCCATTAAAGGCGACTTGGGCAAAGCAATGAACAGACTTCACTCTTTTAAAGCACAATAATTTTTTAATATAGGACATCACGATGGGTTTTAAATGTGGAATCGTTGGCTTACCCAACGTTGGTAAATCGACTCTTTTTAACGCTCTGACGAAAGCCGGCATCGGCGCAGAGAACTTCCCTTTCTGCACAATCGAACCAAACTCCGGTATGGTTCCTATGCCAGATGCTCGTCTTGATGCCTTAGCTGAAATTGTTAAGCCAGAGAAAGTATTAGCAACAACGATGGAATTCGTTGATATTGCTGGCTTGGTAGAAGGCGCCTCTAAAGGTGAAGGCCTTGGTAATCAATTCTTAGCCAACATCCGTGAAACTGATGCAATTGCTCACGTTGTACGCTGCTTTGAAGATGAAAACGTTATCCACGTTGCCAATAAAATTTCACCAGCTGACGATGTTGATATCATCAATACTGAACTGGTATTGGCTGACCTTGAATCGTGTGAAAAGCAACTGCAGCGTGTTACTCGTGTTGCTAAAGGCGGCGCTAAAGATGCGGTTCAACAAAAAGGGTTATTAGAAACCTTAGTCGCACACTTAAGCGATGGCCTACCTGCACGCACACTCGTGAAAGAAGATGGAGACTACGCGCTTTATGATCAATTCCACTTGATCACTTTAAAGCCTGTTATGTACATTGCGAACGTCAGTGAAGATGGTTTTGAAAACAACCCACATCTTGATGTCGTTAACGAAATTGCCGCGGCTGACAATGCAGTAGTAGTTGTTGTATGTAACCAGATTGAAGCTGAAATTTCTGAACTAGACGATGAAGAAAAAGCTGAATTCTTAGAAGATATGGGCATGGAAGAAGCAGGCCTAGATCGAGTAATTCGTGCAGGTTACGAGCTACTAGGTTTACAAACATATTTCACTGCAGGCGTTAAAGAAGTTCGTGCTTGGACTGTACCAGTAGGCGCAACGGCTCCTAATGGCGCTGGTGTTATTCACACCGATTTCGAAAAAGGCTTTATTCGTGCAGAAGTTATTGCCTATGAAGACTTCATTGAATATAAAGGTGAAGCTGGTGCTAAAGATGCCGGTAAGTGGCGCTTAGAAGGTAAAGAGTATTTGATTAAAGACGGCGANGTAATGCANTNCCGTTTTAACGTTTAATCTTTTTTCTTGATTGAAAAGCCGCCGAGATTGTTTTTAAATTAAACAACAATCTCGGCAAATCCCTATAAACTACTCTTTTCTTCTCGAGGCTCTAAAGCGCTCTAACTCAGCATCTTCCATGGCCTTCCTCTCTTCTTCTTGTTTTTCTGAATCTGTTTTTTCCAAAGAGAGCCCTTCAAATACCGAATCCGCTTTCCCCTTATGACCGCCTGAAGAAGTATCCTCACCCATATTACTACCCTCCGCTAACTTAATACGTAAACGTAAGTTGTTGGCAGAATCCGAATTTTTTAATGCCTCTTCTAAGGATATTTTTCCACTTTGATACAGCTTAAATAAAGCGGCATCAAACGTTTGCATACCTAAAGTCTCAGACTTCGCCATGATCTCTTTAATCGAGTCGATATCACCTTTATAAATTAAATCCTGAATCGTTTTAGTGCCTAATAACACCTCTACCGCTGCCACACGTTTATTATCCACCGTCGGTACTAAGCGCTGAGAAACAATCGCTTGTACGTTTAAACCAAGATCTTGAAGTACTTGCGCATGACGTTCTGATGGGAAAAAGTTAATGATACGATCTAATGCCTGGTTGGCATTATTCGCATGCAGTGTCGATATCGCTAAATGGCCGGTTTCTGCAAATGCCAAGGCATGCTCCATCGTTTCAGCATCGCGAATTTCACCGATTAAAATAACATCCGGCGCTTGGCGCAGAGTATTTTTCAGTGCCGCTTGAAAAGACTTGGTATCAACACCCACCTCTCGCTGATTGATGATGGATTTTTTGTGGCTATGTACAAACTCAACAGGATCCTCAATGGTAATAATGTGGCCAGCCGAAGTCGCATTACGATGATCGATCAGTGACGCCAATGAAGTCGATTTACCAGAACCCGTGCCACCAACAAACAATATTAACCCTCGCTTAGAGGTAATCACCTGTTTCAAAACTTGGGGTAAACCTAAATCGTCAAAGCGCGGAATATCGGTCACGATATTACGAGCAACCACCGAAACTTCATTGCGCTGACGGAACATATTCAAACGAAAACGGCCAATCCCAGGCAAACTAATGGCCATATTCAGCTCTAACTCACTCTCAAATTCTTTTTCTTGATCCGCATCCATCACCTCTTTAATCATCTCGGCGATTTGGCCCGGTTTGAGCGGTTCTTTGCTCAGTGGTTTGAGAGTTCCCTGAAATTTACCACTGGGTGGCGCACCGGTACTGAGATAAAGGTCTGAGCCATCGTGTTTGGCAAGTACTTCGAGGTATTTTTTAATCTGCATAAACAAGGCCCGCGTCTTTTAACCGTAAATGCCTAGGCGGCAAAGTATAGAAAAAGCTTAGCAGGCTCTGCTTATGTCGGGGCAGATTGAGGGGGTGGTTTTGTTGAAAAATGCAGCCTAGTACGCACTTATTTATGCAGGGTTATCAATATCAATAAAATTCACATCCAGCTCAAACTTTTTAGCGAGATGTTGCCCTAAAGCACGAGCGCCATAACGTTCGGTCGCATGATGCCCAGCAGCGAAGAAATGAGTACCTGTTTCAACCGCAAGATGTTGATTCTGTTCAGAAACCTCTCCCGTTAAGTACACATCAACTCCGGCATCAATGGCATATTGCATATAACCCTGAGCGCCACCAGTGCACCACGCGATGGTTTCAATAACATCGCTACTGTCTGGTCCTAAATGCAAGGGTTCGCGCTTTAAGCACTCACCTAGCCAAGCTGAAAAGGCATCCGCAGACATTGGCCGAGGTAAACGACCGATTAAACCCGGCACAGAAGGATCATTAGGATCAAGAGTCGTTTCAACCGTCAAATCCAATACCTTGGCTAACTGAACATTATTGCCAAGCTCACTGTGATTATCGAGAGGCAAATGATAAGCAATTAAGTTAATATTATTGGCCAATAACGCCTGTATGCGCTTTTTCTTAATGCCGGTAATGCACTCATTTTCACCGCGCCAAAAATAACCGTGGTGAACTAAAATAGCATCCGCTTTTTGCTCAATAGCGGCATCAATCAAATCTTGGCTAGCCGTTACCCCCGTGATGATTTTGCTAATGGTGCCAGTGCCTTCTACTTGCAATCCATTCGGACAATAATCTTTAAACTTTGCAGGCTGTAATAACGCAGTAAGATACTGCATTAAATCTTCTCGTTTTATACTCATAATCAATCCTAACTCTGCATTACAGCCTTAAATAAAGTAAACTCATTTTATGGCACGATGAATCTGACAGCAATAAAGTCAGAAATAATACATTCAATATCCACACAACTAATAACAGCGTGATCAATAACAATGTACAACGATACTAAGCGACAATCACACGATTGGCTAACCCTGTATTTAATTCCTACCTTACTTGGGTTAATTATTGCGCTATTGGTTATATTAATTAAGCCTCAATGGTTTCCCTCCATTACTGCGCATCATCAAAATACAGCTTCACAAAACGAAGCGATTAGCCCCACAGCGGCTACACCACAAACGCCACCAGCATTGAGCAGTCCAGTAAGCTACTCAACCGCCGTAGAGCGTGCTGCTCCAGCGGTTGTAAACATTTTCACCCAGCGCATTATTCAAGAAAAAAGACATCCATTGTTAGATGCTCCATTTTTGAAACGATTTTTCAGCAACCAAGATGAACCATCAGAAAGAATGCAATCAAGCTTAGGATCTGGCGTAATCATGAACGATGCGGGGTATATTTTGACCAATCATCACGTCATCGCGAAAGCCGATGAAATTCGTGTTGCACTCAACGACGGCAGAGAAGTCGAAGCAAAACTGATTGGCAGTGATGCCGAAGTGGATCTTGCGGTACTGAAAATCAACCTGCCAAATTTATCTTATATTCAAATTGCAGAATCGGGCCCTGTCAATATTGGAGATGTCGTACTCGCCATCGGCAACCCTTTTGGCGTAGGACAAACCGTAACCATGGGCATCGTCAGCGCTTTAGGGCGCAACCAACTGGGGTTAAATACCTACGAAGACTATATTCAAACCGATGCCGCCATTAACCCAGGTAATTCCGGCGGAGCACTGATTAATGCACACGGCTATTTAGTTGGAATCAACGCGGCCATTTATTCACAATCGGGGGGATCACAAGGCATCGGCTTTGCCATACCCGCAAACAGCGCCGCGCAAGTGCTTGCCGACATCACTCAATTTGGAAAAACAATTCGTGGCTGGATGGGCATAGAAGTACAGGAAGCGACACCCGCGCTACTGGCCAATTTAGGACTGCCGAATGCGCTTGAGGGTTTATTAGTTACAGGCTTGTCTCTTAACGGCCCTGCACAGCAATCNGGACTAATGATAGGTGACATTATTACTACATTGAATGACAAAGAAAGCATCAGTGCTAAGTCTGCCATGAACCAAATAGCCGCATTACGCCCTGGTGAAAATATAATCATTGAATTTATACGCTCGGGCCGTAAACAAAGCACCGTTGCTATCGCAGGCAAAAGGCAGAGCCCGCAATAATAAAAAATAGTCAGAAATTACAAAACGGAACTGGNCTTTTTCNCGTGGTCGATTAGAATGCTCAACCTTTTTTCACCTCCAAGATTTGAGAAGTATTTTGATCGTTTTTACTATTACCAATGACGTTACCGATGAAGTTTATGTTGGCACCACNAAAGACAGNGTNGANGAGCGCTGGAAGCAATACCAAGAAGCNGCAAAACTAGACCATACTGCNGCNCGNNTNTTTAAAGANATTCGNGANTTTGGNGCAGAAAANTTTACCNTNTCTGANTTNGCNGNNGCNTANGACAGNGAAGATTTAAAAGATATGTTTGACGAAGCAATGGATGAGTTTAATGGCATNAGCCTCGTTGGCGTTAAAACAACCAAACCGAAACCNGTAAAAGTTGCCCCCGTTAAAAAAGCGGCGGTTAAAAAATCAACAACTTCTCGCACNNCCAGTGGCCCTGTTACAACAAAAATAGTTAAACCAAAACTGGCTTCTGGCAGAACCAACTCTGCCGCAAAAGAGCGCGCAATTAAAGAAGCTATTGCAGAAGAAAAAGCTGAACGCGAATCGCAGAAATTAGCCAAAGCCGCTGCAGAAGCACAAGAAATGCGCGACATCATGGCTCGCTTGGATAACCGTGGCTCATCACTTAAAAAGCGCTAATTTTTTGATTTTTAAAATTCTAAAAAATTGACACAAAAAAGCCGAGATTCTCTTCAGAATCTCGGCTTTTTATTTTGACTTAATTAAAAATTAATTAGCTCAAAATTTCTTCAACAGTGATGTAGTCACCTACTCGACCCGTCATTTTCTCTGCATCAGTATTCACAGGAAGTGTCTTCTTACCTGGTCTCCAACCTGCAGGGCAAACTTCACCTGTTTCAGTAGCATACTGCCATGCTTCAATTTGACGTAAAAACTCGTTCACGTTACGACCTACTGAATCAGCCTGCACTTCCTGAGCAACACAAATACCGCTTGGGTTGAAAAGGAAACGACCGCGTAATGCTACGCCTTCTTCTTCAATCAACACACCGAAGTCACGGCTGACTTGCTGAGTTGTATCTGCACCCATCGTTAGCTTCAAACCCGCCAAAACAGGCTCAGTTTCAACAAAACGTTTGTGCGAGAATTTCGAATCAACCGATACAGGTAGAATCTCTACACCCATCGCCTGAAACTCGTCGTACTTAGCATTCATTGCTGCAATTTCTGTTGGGCAAACGAAGGTGAAATCAGCAGGGTAAAAACAAATAGCAACCCACTTACCTTCATAATCTTTACTAGAAACCGTTGTGTAGTGACCTGTTTTAGAGTCAAACGCATCCATTTCAAATTCTGGCATTTCGCGGCGAACCATTGTTGAGCTCATAGTCTTTTTCTCCTCAGAAACATTTGTATTAGCTTGTTCAGTTTGTTTAGGTTTAATTGGCTTAAGTGGTGCATCGCAACTCATAACCTTCTCCCTTTCCTGTAATAAAATCGTGTATTAGGTTGGCCTTGCGGCCTGCTTAACTACCTGATGAAATAACTATATTCCAATATAGNNATANTANAANAAACTAATANCTATCGATATGATAGAAAAAAGCTATCGGTTTAGTTTAAGTTCATTAATCGTCAAAAATTCAAATGTAGTATTTCAGTATTACCCGCGCATCAAACCACCATGGTTCAATGAGTCATCAAAAAACACACAAGCTTCATATTAATATAAGGGTTTTAAAAATGGCTAAAGTACTCATGATTACTGGTGATTTCGTAGAAGACTACGAAAACATGGTTCCNTTCCAAGCNTTACTGGCAATGAGCCACGAGGTTGATGCTGTTTGTCCTGACAAAAGCGCAGGGGATACCATAGCAACATCCATTCATGACTTTGAAGGCGATCAAACCTACACTGAGAAACGTGGTCATAACTTTGCTCTAAATGCGTCTTTTGCTGATATCAAAGTCGAAGATTACGATGGACTATACTTACCAGGTGGTCGTGCTCCTGAATACTTACGCTTAAACGCGAAAGTGATTGAGATCATTCAGCACTTTGTTACGGCAGACAAGCCGATTGCATCCATCTGTCACGGGCCACAATTGCTAACAGCAGCCGGTGTTATTGAAGGTAAAAAAGTATCAGCCTACCCAGCTTGCCAACCAGAAATAAAAATGGCCGGAGCTGAATATATAGAACTACCAATGGATGGCGCAGTCACTGATGGTAAACTAGTGACAGCCCCTGCTTGGCCAGCTCACCCAGCCATGCTGAAACAGTTTGTGGCCCTGTTATAAACCTGGCTATAAATATTACTAGAAGTCTTAACCAGTATTGAGAGCATTATTATGTGCCAGCTTTTTATAAATGCCGATAGTCGCTTATGGAGCTATCGAACAAAATCTCTTCGCATCGATGGAGTTGTTACTTCTATCAGACTAGAGGAGTTCTTTTGGGATACCTTAGAAGAGCTATCATTTCGTGACAAAATGAGCGTCAACCAAATGATAACAAAGCTGTACTTAGAATCTCTCGATGCTGATCATGACATTAGTAACTTCACCTCTTTTTTAAGAGTCTGCTGTTCGCGATATCTTTCACTGGCAGCCGATGGAAACCTCGCCCGAGAAGACAGCTTTCCATTGGGTGAGGTGAATGCACAAAGTATATTGGAACAAGAACAACAAAGAAGTGATCAGCGTAAAGCGATGTTTAGTTCAGCGGATTATAAATCTTCGATGAATTAAAGAGATGAGATGAAATAGATAGATAACGCTTCTATTTATTATCATAAAGCTACTCCTATCTATTGCCCAACTATAAGGCCATACTAATACTGCTACGTATTACTTGAGATAAGTAATAGATCCACAAGTAGCCAGATCTTAGACTAGTTATCTCTAGCTTTAAGTTTAAGAAGCACCTAGAAGGAATGTATCATGAGTAAAGGTCAAGACAGTAAAAAAAGTGATAAGAAAAAACCGCTTCTAACACCAAAAGAAAAGAAAGCAGCTAAGGCCGAGAAGAAATCATCAAATAGTGCTTTTGGTGTCTAAAGTGAAATGGCCATCGATGAATATCGGTGGCCACATCTTCTTATTTATAATAATTCATTTATTTAAAAAACAATAAACTGCTAGTACAAGTACACTGCCCCAGTATCTGAAGGAGAAACTTCTTCACTGTCTATTCCATCTTCATAAAGTGCACCCACGGCAAGTACTTCACCATCATTACTTAGCGCAACTGTAGTGCCAAAACTATCACCTGCCCCTGCATTACTGGCTTTAATATAAGCTTCTTCTTCCCATGCGCTACCGTCGAAATTAAATACATACGCAGCTCCAGCGCCACTACCATTAGAATCAGAAGTACTACCAACACCTGTACTCAAACTGTCTTCACCTGATGCTCCAATGGCTAAAGAAGTTCCATCAGTATTTAAGGAAACCGATCTTCCAAAATAATCACCCTCAACTTGAGTGACATATCTGTGATAAGTGTTTGACGAATTCATAAAATCGCTCGATCGGCAACTACCGGTAATTGTACCCGATATACTCAAGCCACCATTTTGTTCTCACATTATTATTTTTATTTTTTTCCACTTTAAATTACTTTGCGATTTGATAATGAGGATAAATATTAGCAATAACAATTAATTTCAGGCTCAAAAAACAGCACTGCACAAAACTAACGCCTAATCAACGCTATAAAGCGCCAGAGCATAAAATATCAATTTGATAATTGGCACGATAGTTCTATATTGGAAAGTATATGTTATTCGTCTGCATAATTTCTTTTTTTCGACATACTGCCAATGCCTGCATTCAACGTGTTGGTAGGGTCTAATGTTTTGTAGTTGTTTGCGAGTTCTGGTTTGGCAACATAATGATGGCCTACGTTGTGTTCGGCAGGGTATTCAGCGCCACGCTGTTCTAGTATGTCTAATAGCGCACTTTTAATTGCCTTAGCATCTTCACCTTTACGCACTAAATAATCTTGATGAAATACATGACACAAAAAATGTCCGTAATACAGTTTGTTAACCAGTTTGCTATTTAGTTCATCGGGTAGTGTTTCAAACCAGTTTGGGTCGTTGCGTTTCAATGCGATATCTAGGGCAACAATAGATTCAACTTCTTGATTATTAATTGATGCATATTGCACGGCAGCGCCAGCGGCGGCAAAGCGCAATAAATACGCAGCCTTAGCGGTTTGTTCATCGCATTTAAAATAATCTATCTCGTGCTTGTCTTTAAGGTTATTTAGTAGTGATTGAGTTTCCTCATCAAGATGACCTTTTATGGTTAAAATGAGTTGGTGCTCGTATTTTTTATTCCATTCATGCAATTTTTTGGGTGTTTGGCTAGGAAACAGTTTAGCCAGTTTATAAACTGCCTTATCAATAAAGCCGGGCTTTAAGAATGGTACACGATTACAAAGTGAGTCTAATTGGCGCTTTATATTGAAAAATTTAGGCAACCAGTTAGTGCCTAAATTCCTAATAAGTAGAACCGTATCTCGCCCATAGTCATCTGCAAGATTAAAAATGTCACGGTGCAAATATTCGGCGTAAACAGGCAAACTGGTTGAATCTTCAAGCAGTGTTTTCCTAACAGCTTGCAATGCATCAGTTGAATTTGTACCTAGATAAAACGTACTTTCTTGTTCATTTTTCACAAAGGTATCTACGCGCACGGCAAACACCGCAAGTTTACCGGCACAACCGCTGGCTTGGTGTAAGCGTCTTGGGTCGGCATTAAATCGCGCGGGAGAGTCGTGTGTTGTTTCTCGTACCCACTGGGCATACTCGCTATCAGAGGCAAGCTTTCCGGTGCTGAGTACATCTTTTGATGAATACTTTTTGTTTTGAAGGTTTGTAAGAATTTCTTCTGGGGTATTACCTAACTCAATATCAAGATGGTTTACGAGCTTTAGTGTACCGTCTTGGTTTATTTGGGCGTACAAGGCAAGCTCTGTGTAAGCTGGGCCACGCTCTACTAAAGCACCACCTGAGTTATTACATATGCCGCCAACAATAGAAGCTCCAATACAAGATGATCCAATCACAGAATGAGGGACTCGCCCATAAGGTGCTAAGGCTTTTTCTAGTGAGAATAAGCTTGCACCAGGAAAGGCAACGATTTGTTGCTGTGGGTCCAAAACATGAATGTCATTAATACGTGTGGTGTTAATTATAACGGTGTTTCGATCACAGTTTTCTGTGGGTGTTGAACCGCCCGTTAACCCCGTATTAGCAGCCTGCATGATAATAATGACATCTGCCTTTACACAAGCTTCTAAGACTTGCCATTGCTGCCAGAGCGTCGCAGGTTTAACCACCGCTAATGCTGGCCCCCCGCCTTCACGAAACGCTTTTCTAAAAGGAGCAGTTGCTCGCTCACTGGTTAATACATGACGTGAGCCCACAATTTTTTTAAAACATTGAGTTAATATTTGGCGTGATGAAGCATTTAATTTAGCCATAATTATCTCCCAATGCCCATTTAAACTTATAATCCTATTAGCAAAGTTATTTAGCCGAAATTTGTATTGGAGTAATTACAACATGAACAAAGAATGACAAGGTAATATGCTAATACTACATATTACCTGGCTTTCAATTCGTCAAATTGAAGCGACTTGCATCATCCTATTAGTTTATTGAATGACATCTTCTATGAATTCTTACTCATATTTTTTGCCGTTGTGCTTTAACCAACCGTGAGGATGCCTATTTTTAGGATCATGGTGCGTCCAATGAACGACTCCACCTTTAGAGTTCCACTCATACTCCCCATAAAATTCGATAGAATCACCTGTACTAATTGAATTTATTCTTGGAGCCAAATCAATGTTATGAGCTATTAAAACCGTCTGCCCTGACGGTAGCTTAAGTATAAACTTTTGGTGACGAGAACCTTGATTATCATCGGGTAGAATTTTAACGACGACCCCAGTGCTGTTAACTTGAACATTGCTAGATCTAGTTTCATAAGCAGAGGACACTGACTGCTCGCCTGCAAAACAGGTAAGAGAGAAAGTGAGTGAAATTAATATAACGAGTAAGTATTTCATATTTAGCTATTCCTTATGTACGTTATTATATATTTTATTCATTATCTGAACGGACAGTTTTAACAAGCTTCTTAATTTTGTAACCTTCTATAAGAGTCGCAATATATCTAAAAGAAATTGCGTTACCTAGAAAAAATAGCGCACCCTTGATGTAAATTTTCAATTTGTTAAACATACATATAACGTTCGCATATGGAGCAGCCGAAATGCAGTGAGCTGTAGAACGAACAAAAGCCAACAGTAAATTGTCCGTTTGTGTGGCTTTGTTAGTGGTATTTTTGGTATAGCTTTGAGATATTATCCTGCTCAAGTAATGCGCTGTTTGGCATAACCAAATCAAGTGGATAATACAACATATTTAAAAGCTCACCACTTTTTTTATACATAAACAGTTGTCCTGTTAATCGTCCTGAACCAGAAGGTAAAACCCAAGCAGATAGCACCATTTTCTCTCTTGGCGATACCGTAATTTCAATGTAGCCATTTCGAACGATCACATCTTTTTTCGTAAATGTTCGCGTAATAGGTTTATGCCCTAATGATCGCGTAAATTCGCCAGACCAATCTTCATTAATCTGTAGGAAGTAGTAATTGTCACTTGATACAAGATTATCATCGTAAACAGCCCATGTGCCTTGAACCACTTTAGGCTCGAATGCAAAGATACAAGCACTCATAAAAGAAAGAATAAAAAACACAATTTTTTTCATATGTAATACCACTAACACCTAAATTTTCGACTTGGTTAAAGTGGCGGTTTTTTTGCGTGTACCTGCAAAAAAGGTGACATTTTAACCAAGCCTGATAATTCTATCCGAAAAATACCTTAACCCCTACCAAGGCTAACAACGCAATACTTGTATAGGTTATTAATATTTCAAGAGTGTCCGCACCGCTACCGGTATCGAATTTCTGTTTTACCTTTTCTGCTAGAAAGTGAGGCAGACCTGAAACCGATGCGTCCATTCGTACAAAACCCTTTGGGACATATATTATACCCGCCAAATAGTTCCGCCATTTACTGGGTGTTAACGCTTCCTTTTCATATGGTTTTAACACAATACTTTGAGGGTCTTTGGTTATCATTTCTTGAAATGCTTGATCAAACCCTGCAACATAAAACGCAGAAATTCGTTTATTGATCAGTTGCCACCTTGTGTAGTAATGGATGAGAAACCAAAGCATTGCATATGCAAGAAAAGTCGCTAACTCTGGAAGCACGATAAGCCTCTCGACCCATTCCGGTGGCCAAATATTCTTTGTTATCACAGCCCCGAACAAGCTGATCTGAACGAGAAACCCCGCATTAGCCATGTTCTCTTTGTGATTGTGGTAAGCAACCCAAAGCTCCAAGCGCACACTTATGTATTCTTTAACACGATCGAACTGTTCCATCATTTCCATAGTTTTCCCTTACTCTTGCTTAGTTTTTAACGCTGCCAGCAGAGGCACGAGCTTGCGAGCGTCCTGTTGA